>CAKQSU010000382.1 GCA_934273135.1 uncultured Clostridia bacterium | reverse complement strand
AATGGCGCAAAAAGGAGAGTATGGCACTCACAAAGAAGATGCGCCCCGACTTAATAAAGAAAGGAGAAAACAAATAATGCAGCCGATACAGTGGTTCCCCGGGCATATGACTAAAGCCCTGAGAATGATGGAAGAAAACATAAAACTGTGCGACGGCATAATATACGTTCTCGACGCGCGCGCTCCGTTTGCGTGCATAAATTTTAAGCTCAATCAGCTTTTCAACAACAAGCCCGTTTTATACCTTTTGAATAAAATCGACACGATAGAGGCTCGCGATGCGGACAAGCTTCGTTCGGCGTTTATCAGTGACGGCAAGCGAGTTTTAACTACCGTCGGCACGAACCAAAAGGACGGAAAAGCCGTCTATAAGGCGATTATCGATATGTTTAAGGATAAAATCGAATCCAAAGCCGCAAGAGGAATCAAAAAAACTTTGCGCGATATGGTTTGCGGAATACCTAACACGGGCAAGTCGTCGGTCATTAACTCGCTGTCGGGCAAAAAGCAAGCCGCCACGGGTGACAAGGCGGGCGTTACCAAGGGCAAGCAATGGATAAAGCTTGAAAACATAGAACTTCTCGACACTCCGGGAACGATGCCGCCGAGCTTTGAAAACCAGACTTACGCGCACCACTTAGCCTATATCGGCGCGATAAACGACGATATTTTAGACAAAGAAACGCTATGCCTTGACTTTATCGAAGAACTTTCTTCGCTTTATCCCGAAGTTTTGACGCAAAAATACGGCGTTGAAAACGGAACGCCGATTGAAGTTTATGAAAACATCTGCAAAAAACGCGGGTTTTTAATCCGCGGCGGCGAATACGATTATTCCCGTTGCGCAAAAGCCGTTTTCGACGATTTCCGCAAACAACGCTTAGGGCTTATCTGCCTTGAAAGAGAGAAAATATGAAAAAAATAATTGATATTCACGAAAAACTTTTATACGAAAACGAACTCAAAGAGCAAGGCTATAGGCTTATAGCCGGCGTTGACGAAGTGGGCAGAGGTCCGCTTGCCGGTCCCGTTGTGTGCGCGGCGGTCGTTATGCCGCTCGATGAAAAACTTTTAATCGACGGCATTGACGACAGTAAAAAAGTTTCCGAAAAAAAGCGTAAAATTCTTGCCGAAGAAATAAAAAAACGCGCCGTTTCTTATAAGATTTGCCAAGTAGAAGCCGACGAGATAGACGAACTCAATATTCTAAACGCCACGATAAAGTGCATGCAAGAAGCCGTGAAAGGTCTTGAACTTTGCGATTCCGTTATCGTCGACGCAGTGAAAACGGAATTTTGCGTTCCGTCGCTGTCCGTCATAAAAGGCGACGCGAAAAGTTACAACGTGGGCGCGGCTTCGATAATCGCAAAAGTATATAGGGACACGCTTATGGAGCGTTACGCCTTAGAATACCCCGAATACGGTTTTGAAAAGCATAAAGGCTACGGAACAAAGCTCCATTATGAAATGCTGGACAAATACGGTGCAAGTGACATTCACC
>CAKQSU010000381.1 GCA_934273135.1 uncultured Clostridia bacterium | reverse complement strand
AAGCCGCCGCATCGCCGATCGTGAATTTGCCGCCGTTGAAAGGAACGGTCAAGTCGTAAAGATTGTCTTTTGCAAACTTGTCGATTTCCGACATAGCCTTGTTAAGGGTGGTTGCAAGCTTGGCAAACCATTCCGCGGCGTAAGCTTCGTCTTGGAGCTTTTTCGCTTCCGCTTTTATCGCCTCTTCGGCAGCGGCGCGAGTTTCTTCTGCGCCGAGCGCAGCGATAAGCCCCGTTATCGTGTAATCGCCGACAAGCTTTTCTTCGTTGAAAATTCCTGCAAGCCTTTCGACAAACGGATAGAACGTTTCGTTAAGCTTAGCGGTAAACACCTCTTCGCCTATTTCCGTTCCGCCTAAGTAGAGATAGAACTTATACGCCACGGGCGCAAATGCATCCTTAGCGGAAAGCGCGCCTATAACGTCGTTAACGGTAACGCCGGGGATAACTTCGGCGGCAAGTATCGAATCGAGCGTTGCGCTCACGGCATCCGGGTCGGCGTAAGAATAAACCGCATTGAACAACCCTATGAGGTAAGCTTCGAAGTTGCCTTCGGCTTCGCTGTTCGCTTGCGCCGAAAGTTCTTTGAGCTTTTTATCCTGCATATCCGTGCGGAGAGGTATCTGCATAGACGTGAGCAGTTCGACGGCGGTCGTTTCGCCGAGCATCTTTTCGACAAGCGCGACCTTCTTTGCGTAGTCGC
The DNA here is from genome assembly GCA_934273135.1 of uncultured Clostridia bacterium. Lineage (GTDB taxonomy): Bacteria > Bacillota > Clostridia > Christensenellales > Borkfalkiaceae > UBA4636. The sequence goes on along the minus strand of CAKQSU010000381.1, from coordinate 802 downwards.
CTGTTTTTAATGCGACGTAATCGTCGAGAACGGCTTCGACCTTCATGGCTTTAACCGTTTCGTCCGTAACAGTGAATCCGACAAACGCGGCTACTTCGCCGACGGTAGCGTCCTTAAACAAAACTTTGAGTTCGGCGATTTTTTCTTCATCCGTCTTGCTCATGAAAGCCATGACTTCCGAGACCTTTTTCGCGCCGATACGCACCGCAAACGCGGGGGCGGAGTCGGTCGGGGTAAAACCTAAAAGCATTGCGATTTGCTTAATCGTGAGGTTGCCCGCTACGGCGTTTACGCCCTCAACGACTTTTTTGGCGTCGCCCGAGAAAATCTTAGCCACGTCGCCGACCTTTGCGTGCATAATCGTGTCGATAACGCCCGATTGGTCAACCATCGTGAGCAAGAGCTGATATTTTTGGTCGTTCTCGTAACCGGCGATGAACAAAAGCGTTTCGTTCTTATAGTAGTCGAGCATTTCGGGGGTAAGCTTTAATTCTTCGCTTCCGTCGAGTTTGTAGGAAAGGAATGCGTCAAGCACGGGGTGAACCTTTTTGCCGTCCTTTTTCGCGTACCAGGAGCCGTCGTCGTAATATTCGTATTCAAAATAGCTGAATTGCGCGGCAAGTTGCTCCATGTTTACGCCTGCGTCCACAGCCCCGTTCAGAATACTCTTTGCGAGAGTTTCGATAGCGGAATTGAGCATGTCGCCCGCCATATAGCCTTTAAGCGCGCCTTTGCCGTTTAAGAAAAGCCCGTTTAAAGTGAGAGCTTTAACCGTTTCGTCCGCGGCTTGAATGGTGTAAGC
>CAKQSU010000380.1 GCA_934273135.1 uncultured Clostridia bacterium | reverse complement strand
CGTGGCAACCTCTCCGCCGTGCGAGCCGCCCGCGTTCGATCCCGAGCCGCCGTATACGGGGTTGACGGAATTGTTGCCGAAAACGCTTATCTTTGCGCCCGCTTTAAGCGGCAACGCTTTGCCCTCGTTCTTTAAAAGGGTAAAGCCCTCTTCGCAAATTTCTTCGTTGAGTTCGTTTGCCGCTTCGAGCGTTTTTTGTTTGTTTTCGTAATCTTTTTCGTAATAAATATACTTTGAGGCGTCGCCTTTTAATGTCTGCGAACCGCTGCCAAAAACGGAATCTATCGTTCCTTTAAAAAACGGTACGTTGACGAGAAGTATGCTCGCCGTCAGCACTATGCTAAGAAGCGGCGCGGACACCCAAAGCCATATTTTTACGGCTTTCGAAAGTTTCTTTTTCATACGTTAAATATCGCTGTTGTCTCTCTCCGCGATGTTGCCCGTCTTTGCGTGAAAGTTAAGCTTAGACTTCGATTTCAACTTAATGCAGTCGATGCGCGGACCGGTCGTGTACCCGCCGCCCGCGTTTTTGACGGTGAAGCTTATTTCGTTCTCGCCTTTTTTGAGCGAAAGGTTGTTCGCGACGGTGTAATCTTTGAAAGTCATTTCGTCAAGCGTAACAGGACCTTTTATCGTTATCGGCGAATAGTCGATTTCCTCGCCGTTGAGTTTTAAAACGAGGTTGTCGGGGTTGAATTCGAAAGTGCCGTTCTCGTTGCCGAGCCTGAGCGTTAAAGAAACGCCCTTCGTCGCCGACGCGCTGTCAAAGACGAACTTTAACGAAAGCCCGTCCGCGTCGGTAGCGTAAACGTAATAGCCGTTGCTCCAACCAAGCTCCTTTTCGGCGTCGGTGCCGTTACCGTAAATCATGTTTACGCCGCTTTTTTCATAAGAAACGCCGCCGCCCTGTATGCCCGTAAGGTCTATATATTCCGCTTCCATAACGTAAGTTTCGTAACCGCCGCCCTGTGGAGCCGAAGAATCGTCGCCGCCCAGGTTGCAAGAAGCAAACAGCGCGCAGAGCGAAACGATAAGAGTAATGCAAGTTAAGTATCTGAGTAGTTTTTTCATAATTAAGCTCCTTTTTTTATTTCAGGTTATATTTTTTCTTGGTGAGCGCAATAAAGCACAAAGCTATGAGCGACGGAAGAGCGATAACGCCCGGATTGACCTTAGCCGCGCAACCGCTTTTTTCGGTTTTTCCGCTTCCGTTGACGTAAAGCTTAACGGTTATTTCGTCGCCCTTCACGCCGTCCTCTCTCGCTTCGACGACAAATTCGAATTCGCCGCTTTCAGTCGGCGTACCCGTGAGTTCGCCGTCCTCATTGAGCGTTAGCCCCTCGGGAAGTTTTCCCGATTTCAGCAAGTATTTCACACTGCCGTTACCCTGCGCCGAAGCAAGCGAGCTTTCAAACCTTACTCCCTCGTCCGCTACGGGCAGCTCTACGGCGTTATAATTTATGCCGATTGTTATAGAGTATTCCGCCTCTTTATCCGCCGTAAAAGCGGAGGAA
>CAKQSU010000379.1 GCA_934273135.1 uncultured Clostridia bacterium | reverse complement strand
GTGTATAGTGTGACGACTTTTGCGAGATGCGTTTCTGTAGTGGCATCTTGTAGAAGGTGTCACTTTTATTTTTGCAAAAATTTTTAGGAGTAAAGTTCATGAAAAGCAAATTTTTGTCAATTTTGGTTGTTCTTTTCGTAGTTTGCATGTCGTTAACACTCTTTTCGGCATGCGACAACGGCAACAAGACGGACTCAAGCGGCGCGGGTAGCAGTATATCCGATTCAAGCAGTACCGGTGGCGGCACGACAGACTCAAGCAGTAGCGGCGGCACGACAGACTCAAGCGGCAATAGCGGCGGCGTGACTGTTTATAGCGTAAGTCTTATCGTAGACGGAAGCGTTTACGCAAAAATCAGCACAAAAGGAAACGAAATTGTAAATTTGCCCGCTAACCCTAAAAAAGAAGGCTATGTTTTTGATGGTTGGTACTTAGATAACGAGGTTTGGAAAAAGCCGTTTACGGCAAATTCTCTTTTAGACACGCCGCTTTCGAGCGACATGTCTGTTTACGCTAAGTGGAAAGCGGAAAATCACGTTGCAACCTTTAAATGCGACGGAAAAGTTGTAGCGGAAATATTTTTCACTAACGAATCGACTTCTATAAAAGAACCCGAAGTAGTAAAAAAGGACGGTTATACCGCTAAATGGGAAGAGTATGAACTCGGCGCAAAAGATATTACGATTAACGCTATCTATACTCCGATACGTTATACGATAAAATACATAGATGGATTAGGCGTAAAGAATGATAATCCCGATTCTTATACAATCGAAAGCGACGATATCGTACTTAAGGAGCTTTTTTACGACGGCGTAAAATTCGAAGGGTGGTATCTTAACGGAGAAAAAATAGAAAAGATAGCAAAAGGAACGTTTGGTAACCTTGAACTTACTGCGGTCTGGGAAAACAGAGAGTATAAAATAGAGTATGAATTAAACGGCGGCAAGAACAATACGGCTAACCCGATTTCTTATACCGTCGATAGTAATCTAATAATTTTGCAAACGCCGTCTAAGCTTGGCTTTGATTTTAAAGGTTGGTTTACCGAAGCCGATTTCAAATCGCAAGTTTACGCTATCCCCACAGGGTCGATGGGCGATAAAAAGTTCTACGCAAAGTGGCAAGCTATCGTATACACTATTGAATACGAATTGAACGGCGGTGAGAACAATTCAACAAATCCGATTACTTACACAATCGAAAACGAAGATATCGTTTTGCAAGCACCAAGCAAAACTGGGTATGATTTTGTCGGTTGGTATACGGACGAAGCTTTGACTAAAAAAATTGAAGAAATAACGACGGGTTCGTATGACGACAAAAAGTTTTACGCAAAGTGGACTCCGACTATTTATCGCATCGAATATGAATTGAGCGGCGGCGAAAACAACGTTCAAAATCCAATTACTTACACAATCGAAAGCAAAGATATTGTTTTGCAAGCACCGAGCAAAACTGGGTATGATTTTGTCGGTTGGTATACGGACGAAGCTTTGACTAAAAAAATTGAAGAAATAACGACGGG
>CAKQSU010000378.1 GCA_934273135.1 uncultured Clostridia bacterium | reverse complement strand
ACTTTAAGGTGCGCGTTGTTTACGCAAACGAATACGAGGTTTGCTGCGCAAATTGCTTCAGAGGCTTTATTAAGGGTTTGTTTGCGGGTAACGCGGACATCGAATACTTATTCGTAGACGGGCTGTTCCGTATTATCGGCGGAAAAGAAGAGGATTTTAAAGCCGTTATCGAAGACCTTGAAAAGCTCGGCAAAATTTACAACTTTAAAGCCGTGCTTACCGTGAGTATGGATAAAAAGGATTTACCCGAATTCGCAAAGGCTTACGCAAGATAATTCGTTGCGAACGTCTGCTTAAAACCGATAGAAGCCGATAGAAAGGTAAAAACGGTAAAACGGTAAAAACGCTAAAAACGGTAAAAAGCCCGCTTTGCTTTTGAGCTTTGCGGGCTATAACTTTTTTGCGGCGTTTTAACCGGCTTTACGCAAATATTTATGCAATAAATATGCGGTATATATGCGGTTTTCGACGGTTTTTATCAAAACGTTAAAAAAGTTTGTTTGTTTTTTAGGTCGATAAGGTAAAATTTTATCAACACATTCAGGAGAAGTTATGTTCGGTTACGTTCAGCCCGACACGCCGTATCTCTTCGTTAAGGACGATACGCTGTACAAAGCTTTATATTGCGGCGTTTGCAAAGCGATCGGCTCGTCGTGTTCTCAGATCGCGAGAATGAGTTTGACGTACGATATCGCTTTTTTGTCGGCTGTGGCACATAACGTCTGCAATGCGGACGTTACCGTCAAGAGAGAACGCTGTATAGCGCACCCTATTCGTCCTCGCCCTATCGCTTCGCGCGATGTACTCACCGAAAAACTTGCCGCAGTCAACGTTATTCTGGCTGAGTACAAGGTGAAAGACGACGTTTACGATTCGGGCAAAGGGCGCATAAAAGGGCTTTTTTTGTCGGGTGGGTATAAAAAGGCGAAAAAAAGGTTCCCTAAGATTGATGAAATCGTGAAAGAAGGGTATTATTCGCTTTCCGAAAAAGAAAAACGCGGCGAAACGAGCGTGGATATGGTGTGCGATTCGTTTGCGGAACTTCTCGCTAAGCTTTCCAACGAGGTTTTCGCGGAATATGCCACCGAAAGCACGCATAAGCTTTTTTACGCGATAGGCAAATGGATTTACTTAATCGACGCGCTCGACGACTTCGAAAAGGACGTCAAAAAGAAAAATTACAACCTTTTCGTCACGGCTTACGGCGAAACGGATTTTAAGGTATTTGCCGAAAAGCATTTTAAGGAAGTCGATTTTATTTTTTCGTCGGTGTTTTCCGCGATTGCGGAAGAGGCGGAAAAGGTAAAGTTTTACTTTAACGGCGATTTGATAAAAAACATTTTGCTGCGCGGAATACCAGCGGCGTACAGGCGCGTTTTAAAGACGAAATTTGAAAAAATCAACCCGAAAGGCAAAGCGGGCGGCGGCAAAAAAGCCGAAAAGTAAGTTTTGCCGAGGAGTTAAAAATGATAAAGGACAGTTACAAAATTTTAGGCGTTGACGAATACTGCACGGACAGGGAACTTTCCGAGGCGTATTTTTC
>CAKQSU010000377.1 GCA_934273135.1 uncultured Clostridia bacterium | reverse complement strand
CTATAAGCCCCCTGAGCTTGGAAATATCCGTGACAAGCTCTATCTTGTTTTCGTTAAGTTCGTCGCACTGCTCGTGAATGAAAAGGTCCACAATCTCTTCGGCAAGCTCATCCGTCGTTTTGCCGGCGGAGTAAACGCCGACGTCCCACATGCCCTTTAAGTCCGACGGAGCGAGAGTTTCCGCGCCGTCTATGTAAACGGTAAAAACCCTTTTTATTTTAAGCGAGCCGACGAGAAAACCAAGTTCGAACAGCATGTTTGCGGACAAAAGATTGCTTTCCGCTTCCCCGCCGCATTCGCATTTTGCGTGCGCCTGGGTTTGAAACAGCAAAATGGCGGCGCAACAGCTTTTCATTTGAGAAATAACCGTAGCCCCTATGCCATGCGTAAACAGATTTTCCGTTCTGCCTTTAAGTATTCCGTTGTACCCCTTTTCTTTGAGCAGAATTTTCACTTTTTCAGCCAGAGGGAAATTTTCGTTCCAGCCGATAAAAACGTTTCCGTTCATCTTCATGCGTTTTCGCTCCTCGTTTTTCTTTCGATTAAGCTTAAACGAGATTTTCTTCCGGCTTTGAAAGCTTTTCCGAAAACTCGTTTATGGCGCGGCAGACTTCGTAACCGTCCGTCAATGCATGCGAAACCGTGACGGAAAGGGTCATTTTGTAGCGGTCGCCCTCGCGAACGCACTTTCCCCAATTTATTCTCGGCACGGCTAAGTTTTCTCTGTCTTCGAGCGGGAGCGGGTTGTAAATTTCCGTCACGTCGAGCCAGGGCAGAGCGGAGATGAAGAACACGTCTAATTCGTCTTTGTCGTTAGATTGCCTTTTTACGCCCTTTTTGGCGTTTTCGATGGCTTCGTTCATCTTCGCTCTCGCATCGAGCGCAAACGCCTCGTAAGAGGAAAAATCGTCCGCGCGGACAAAAGCGAAGTCGTTGTTTTCGTCTTTCAAAAAGACGGTGAACGACGGTTTTGCAAACTCGCAATCGTAAACTTCTTCGCCGACAATTCTATACCTGAAACCTGCGTAGCGATTGAACGTTTTAACCAAAAGATAAGTAAACGGTATAAAAAACCCCTTATCTTCGCCGCTAAGTTTTTTCCTTTCCCTATAAGCGCAAAGCTCGGTTACGTCAAGCCGCGTGTTGATTGTAAAGCAAGGGTTTTTGTAGCCGTTGAACAGCTTGAAAAGCTCCTTGCGGCTCCACTTGTCAATATCTGTCTTTTTCATTTTCTCAACCTGATTTTTTATTCGGCATTAAGCAACAACTTAATCCAATACTTCCGTCCAACCGAACCTATCTTCGATTTTACCGTACTGTATGCCCGTCAGTTCGTCGTACAACGCTCTCGCAAGCGTTTTTTCGCTTGTCGGGATTACGTACTCTTCGCCTTTATACGAAAGTTCTCCGATAGGAGAAACGACCGCCGCCGTACCCGTGCCGAAGGCTTCCTCGACTTTTCCTTGCTTTGCCGCCGAAATAAGTTCGTCGACGGCTAAAAGACGTTCTTCCACAACGTATCCTTCGCTTTTCAAAAGCTCTATGCAGGAC
>CAKQSU010000376.1 GCA_934273135.1 uncultured Clostridia bacterium | reverse complement strand
GTGTTACCCGTTCCCGACCAGTATACTATTTTAACTTTCATTTTTGTTTACCTCCGATTTGTTTTTATGCGTTTTTATGCGATCCCGAAAATGTCGGCTAAGTCGAAACCGCTAACCATTTTTTGACAAATATTTTGTGAACAACGGCGGTACTGCTCGAAAGTTTTCGCCGCGCGTTCCTCGTTTGAATAAACTTTCCACGTTCCTACGGTTTTGTACCCCGAAAGCGGGCTTTCGATAAATCCTTTTACGTCCTCTATGGGATAGCCCAAAAACACGCCGATTTCATGCGGAAAGTCTTTTTTGTTCATTCTTGCGGCAAGCTCGTTTACAGCCTCTTCCGCCGTCTTGTACGAATAGCCGAAAGACAAAAGAAAAACCTTTACCTCGTTCGTTTTTAAAACTTCGTTAAGCCGTTTTTCGTCGTACACGAGAACTACGAGCCTATTTTGCGTTTCCTTTAAAACTCTGAACGAAATGCCTTTCTTTTTAAAAGAATAAGACAAAACTTTCAAGTCGTTCGCCCCTTCCTTTTTAACGCTCACAAGGCTGGACGGTTTTATTCCCGCAAAAGTAACTCCGCAATTTTTGCCTACGGAAAATTCCGTTTCGCTCATAAAAACCTCCTTGCTCGTTCTTGCGTCAGCAATTGCTAACCGTGTTTAAAAAAAAAGTCGGTTTCATTCAACCGACGATATCATTTTAGCATATATATTTATAATTTGCAAGCATTTTGATATGGTTTTTACGCAAAATATGAAAAATATTTCATAATTTTATTTTTGCTGCTAAAAATCAAGGGTTTTACTTGTTTTCAGCGTCGGTTTTTACGCAAGTTGCCGTCAAATCCTTTACGACTTCGCCCGCGATAATCAAGCCGACTACTGACGGAACGAAAGCGGCAGAGCCCGGGACGGAACGGCGGGAAGAGCATTTGCGCACGGTACCCGGCGGGCATACGCAACCATTTTTACAGGTTAACTCGTCTGTTTCGTCGCCTTTTACGGGCGGTTCTTCGGAATAAACAACCTTTAACTTTTTTATCCCTCTTTTTCTGCATTCCGTACGCATAACCTTAGCAAGCGGACAAACCTTAGTCTTATATATATCGGCAACGCGGAAAGCGGTCGGGTCAAGCTTGTTGCCCGCGCCCATCGAACATATTATCGGCGTTTCCGCTTCGTTTGCCTGCATAACGAGCGCAAGCTTTCCGGCAACGGTATCTATTGCGTCGATAACATAATCATACTGCGTAAAATCGAACATAGAAGCCGTTTCGGGCAAGTAAAAAGTTTTGTATGTTTTTACAATGCAGTCGGGGTTTATGCTTTTTATGCGTTCTTCGGCAACGTCTACCTTATACTTGCCTACCGTCTGCCTCGTGGCTAAAATTTGCCTGTTTATGTTGGTAATGCAAACCTTGTCGTCGTCAATAACGTCAATCGCGCCGACGCCCGAACGCGCAAGAGCTTCTATCGCGTACCCGCCTACTCCGCCCGCGCCAAACACGGCTACTCGCGAATTTTTTAATTTTTCCATAGCTTCCTTACC
>CAKQSU010000375.1 GCA_934273135.1 uncultured Clostridia bacterium | reverse complement strand
GGTTAAAGGAATCATTCCCTCGGGATAGCCGAGGTTTTGAAACGCCGTGAGCGCGGAAGTGGCGACGACGAGGGCGCGAGGGTCGGCAAGCCCCACGTCTTCCGCCGAGTGGACTATCAGGCGGCGGGCTATGATAAGCGGGTCGCACCCGCCCGAAACAAGGCGGTTGGCGTAATACAAAGCCGCGTCCGGACTGCTGCCGCGAAGGGACTTGCAGAACGCGCTGAGTAGGTCGTAAAACATATCCTCGTCGTAGGAAAGAGCCTTTTTCTGAATGGACTGTTCGGCGTCTTTAAGCGTTATATGCACCTTGCCGCTACTATCGGGCGTTGTCGTGAGCGCGGCGAGTTCGAGCGCGTTGTACGCCACTCTCATATCCCCCGCCGCCATAACGGCGATGTGTCGGCAAGCGTCCTCATCGATTGTTACGTCCATATTCGGGAATCCCCTTTTTTTGTCGTTAATCGCGTTATAGAGGGCTTTTTCGATAATATCGTCCGAAAGTTTTTTAAGCTCGAACACACGACAGCGAGAAACTATTGCAGGGGTCATTGCGGCAAAAGGGTTCTCGGTCGTGGAGCCGATAAAGATAATCGTTCCGTTTTCGATTAAAGGAAGCAGCGAGTCCGACTGCGTTTTTGAAAAACGGTGACATTCGTCGAGAAAAAGATAGGTCTTTTTTTTGAAAATTCTCAAATCTTCTTTTGCTTTGTCCGCTACCTTTTTAACGTCGGCAACGCCCGCGGAAACGGCGTTAAGCTTAACAAAGTTGGCTTCCGTGGAATTTGCTATTATGTTTGCAAGCGTAGTTTTTCCGCAACCGGGGGGTCCCCAGAATATGCAACTGCCGAGCCTGTCCGTAGAAATCGCGCGGCGAAGAAGCGAACCTTCCTCCGCGATATGCGACTGCCCCAAAAATTCCTTTAAAGTAACGGGGCGCATACGGTCGGCGAGCGGCGCAGTGCTTTCTTTTTCGCTTTCGTTTAAAACGTCGAATAAATCGTTCATAAAAAAATTCCTCTGCAATTATATATAGATTATGCAAGAACGTTGTATATGTAAAAATAAAAGATTAAGCGCGGGCGGGAAAAGGTTAAGCTTGACAGGAAAGAAGTTAAGCGACGGCGCAAAAATACTTTTCGGGGTTTTGCTTTTCTTTATAGCCGCGTTTATTGCCGCGAACGCGAAAAGATATTCGAAAATCGCATTCGACGGCGTAAAGCTGTGGGCTTTGTCCGTTCTCCCGCCTCTTTTTCCGTTCTTTTTTTTGTCGTCTTTAATTACGGGGACGGGGCTAACCGAAAAGCTTGCGAACGTTTTTTCGCCGTTTACGCGCTTTTTTTACAAAACCGGCGGCGTTTCGGCGTATCCGCGCATTATGAGCCTGATTTCCGGCTATCCCGTAGGGGTTAGAGTGATAAGCGATTTGTACCTTTCGGGGGCGATAACAAGCGAAGAAGCCTCCGATTACGCCGTTATTTGCTCTACTTCGGGACCTAATTTTATAATCGGGTGCGTAGGGCTTTCGTTCGGCGGCTACGGGCTAACGCTG
>CAKQSU010000374.1 GCA_934273135.1 uncultured Clostridia bacterium | reverse complement strand
CCAGGGTCTTACATTCGCTATCCGTGAGGGTGGTAGAACTGTAGGTTCAGGAAGAGTTGCTACAATTATTGAGTAATTAACGCGTAGGCGATAAGCCGTGCAGAAATAAAGGGAAAAGTCCGATGCAAGTTTATTTGCATTCGGGCTTTTTTCTTTATTTCTATAGGGCGTGAGCCCGCGAGACAAACACGCGGAGCGTGGTTGTCATGCACGGCGGAGTAATTTTAGACATTCGACGAATGTCTATGCGCTTGTGATTGCGAAGCAATCGCAAGATGTATACATGATTTCTGGATATAGGGCGTGAGTCCGCGAGACAAACACGCGAAGTGTGGTTGTCATGCACGGCGGATTGTATTATAATTTTATATTAGTCAAAGCTATGTTTGGCAGGTGAAACAGCGGAACAGATAGGAGGTGTCAGGCAGCATGAGCAAGGCAACGACAAAGTTTGCAATCGCATTTGCGTTTAAGGAGTTATTATTAGAAAAATCAATTGATAAAATAACAATCAATGACATTACGGAAAAATGTGGGATAAACCGTCAGACTTTTTATTATCATTTTCATGATATATATGAGTTGATTGAATGGATTTGCGAAACAGATGCAGATCATGTCCTGAAACAGAATAAAACATATGATACGTGGCAGGAAGGATTTCTGGCAATATTTCATCTATTGAAAAAGGACGAACCTTTTGTTGTCAACATCTATCATAATGCTCCGCGAGGATATATTTACCGCTATTTGTATAAAGTAACGTATCAGCTGATATATGATGTACTCGAAGAAAAAGCGGAAGGTATGGTCGTGCGGGAAGAGGATAAAACATTCATTGCAGATTTTTACAAATATGGGTTTGTTGGTCTGGTGTTAGAATGGATTGACAAGGGAATGAAGGAGGATCCGAAACAGATCATAGAAAGATTGAATGCATTGATTCAGGGATCTTTCGCACATGCATTGAATAATGCAAAACTGAACAAGAGCTGATTACGACAAATCCGCTAGTTTGTCGTATATGGATGCAATGTAAGAGGATTGTCGCTTTCTATGACAGTTCTCTTTTTTTGTGCATAGTAGGAAGAAGATTTTGTGGATATACTGTGTATATAGAAACAAAGAAAAATGTCACAGTTTAAACAAAAAAGGAGTGTGTTTATTATGTATTATTCAGCAGGAACTTATGAAGCATTTGCAAGACCAGAAAAACCGGAGGGTGCTGACCGGAAATCAGCATATATCATTGGAACAGGATTAGCGGGGCTTTCTGCCGCTTTTTATCTGGTGAGAGATGGGCAGGTAAAGGGAGAGCGTATTCATCTCCTTGAGAAGCTGGATCTTGCCGGAGGCAGCTGCGATGGAAGAAAGGATGTCCGAAAAGGCTTCTACATGCGTGGCGGAAGAGAAATGGATAACCATTTTGAATGTATGTGGGATATGTTCCGGGATGTTCCTTCGATAGAGACACCGGGCGTCTCTGTTCTGGATGAGTATTATTGGTTAAACAAGCATGATCCGAATTACTCCCTTTGCAGGGCTTCTGAGAAATGC
>CAKQSU010000373.1 GCA_934273135.1 uncultured Clostridia bacterium | reverse complement strand
GCCCAAGCCTTTGACGGAAGAAAGGGCTTTTACGTCGCTTGAAGCTATCGCGAAAGCAAGGTCGTTCAAGCTAAGCCCCGAAAGCACCGTCATGCCCATTTTCGGTCCCACGCCGGACACCGAGATGAGTTTTAAAAACATGTCTTTTTCGGCTAAGTTTTCAAACCCGAAAAGGCTCATTCCGTCATCGCGCACGGCAAGATAGGTATAAACCGCGCCCTCGCCCGATTCGACGAGCCGCTTAAAGGAAGTCGCCGAACAGATTATTTCAAAACCTAACCCGTCGCGCTCCAATATCACCGTTCCGTTCGACGCCGAAAGAACTTTGCCCTTAACGTATGCTATCATAAAATTTCCTCTTTTTTAGGGGAATGTAATCCCCTCTCTTATTTAATGCCGAACCCCGAGGAGAACCGCGAGGTGTTGGAATGTGTAAGCGCAACGGCTAAGGCGTCCGCCGCGTCGTCCGGCTTAGGGATTTTTTTAAGATTCAAAAGCCGCTTCACCATTTCCTGTATCTGCTTTTTGTCTGCTCTGCCGTAACCCGTAAGGGCTTGTTTTATCTGCAGCGGCGTGTATTCGAAAAGCTTGCGGGTATGCTTCATGCAGGTAACGAGCGTAACGCCCCTCGCCTGCGCGACGTTTATGGCGGTTTTCGCGTTGTTGTTGAAAAACAATTCCTCCATTGCCACTTCGTCCGGATTGTATTTTAAAAGCAATTTTTCCGTGCTTTTTTCTATCATGTACAAACGGTCGAAAAAATGCGCTTCCTTAGGGGTTAAGATAACGCCGTAATCTATCGGCGTAACATTCCCGTTTTCGCTTTTTATAACGCCGTAGCCCACAGTCGCAAGCCCCGGGTCTATACCGAGAATTATCATAAAAATCAAAGTCTTCCGTAAACGTACTGCAAAACGGTGACGGTGACGGCAAGTTTTGTCGTGTTGCGTTCGATGTTGATAACGAGCCTGTCGCCTATCTTTAAGTCGAGCGATTCTATATAGGTTTTGAAGCCGCTTGCGCGCGTAACCTTGTATTCCTCGCCCGTTTCGCCCTTGCGGACGGAAATTATCTTGTCGCCCGCGACTATTCCGCACTTATACAAGCTGCCCGTTTCGTCGAGCCAATCGAAGTAAACGTATCCTTGCGTGCCGAAAACGTTGTTGCTGTAATCTTTTACGCTGTAACCGAGCATGAACTTACCCGGGATATAGCCGGAAGAACCTTCCTGCGTGAAAGTTTCCATAAGCTTTTTGGAAACGTCAATGGCTATGTCGGACGGCACGACTATACCTATTCCGTCGGTTTCTTTGTTTAAAAACTTATTGTATCTTTCGGTTATCAAGCCGACAAGGTAGCCCGCGCGGGTGAAAAGTCCGCCGCCCGCCGAGCCGCTTTTTACGAACGCGTCCGTCTGTAAAAACGTTATTTTGCCTTGTTCCGTTTCAAAGTTTTCGCACACGGCGGAAACTATGCCGGAAGTAAAAGTCACTCCGGGAACGGCGGATAAAGGGTTGCCGCCCGCAATAACGCTTTCGCCCGTTGCGGCTTTGCCGTTATACAC
>CAKQSU010000372.1 GCA_934273135.1 uncultured Clostridia bacterium | reverse complement strand
CTGGTACGCGCCAATGGCGTCGTGGTCGTGCATGGGAGCCATAACCTCGATGCCGCCGGTCTTGGGCAGAGCAACGCGCAGGCCCATGTGCTCATCGTCATACGGCCCATAGAAGGTCACGCCCAGAAGGGCATGCAGGTCGGCGACGGCCTTATCGGCGTCTGCCGCGCGCAGGGCAATACGATTCAGTTGAGCTTTCATAACGAATCCCCTTTCGTTTGACGTGCGCGCCGCGTTATGGAGCGCCAATGCCGCAAACTCTCCCTTGAGCAGCATGGCTGGCAACGAAATCGACGCGCTTTGACGGCTCCATTGTTGCTGGGCTGGCGCGTTCTGTGGGGATAATGTGGAGTAGACATTGGCTCGTAAAAATAAGCATTTCGAACCTGGCGAATATACGACTGACACCTTGAAAGAATAAAAATGGATCCCGCACAAAGCGGAATCCATAAGGTTCGTCTATGAAATTAAAGCATCGCTGGACAGAATCCACCGTCCAGAAAATGCCACGCGAACCTGCATATGCGCAGGTATCGCACGCGTCGGATCGAATGCTCTACAAGCCGCGCTTTGCCGAAAGCACCGCCGCCTGCACGCGATTGCTCACATGGAGCTTTTGGATAATGCTGCCGATGCATTTCTTCACCGTTGGCTCGCTCAAAAAGAGCCGTGCGCTAATTTCCGCATTCGAAAGACCCTCTTCAAGCGCTGCAAGCACCGTGCGCTCGCGCTCGTCGAGCGAGTCGAAGCGCTCGCTTGCCACGGAGTCGGCCGCCTTGCCGGCCATATCATTCATAAGAGCGCCCTGAAGAACCGTGCCAAGCGACCCAGAAAAGGCAATATCACCGCAGGCCAAAGCCCAAAACAGCGAACGCAGCCTATCGGCGGTCATTTCGTCGCGCGACCCAAAACCGCTTGCGCCGGCGCGCAGGGCGTCGAGCACGAAGCCGCTCTCGCCCATCGACGCCACGACCATAATGCGAATGTTGGGATCATCGGCGAGAATGCCACGAATAGTATCAGCGCTGCCCTCGCCGTGAAACGTGGCGCCCATCATAACAACGGCTGGCTTCTTCTCGCGGCATTGCGCGCGCACGCCCTCGAGCGTCGTCGCCTTGCCCACCAGGTCGAATTCATCCCATTCGTGCACGAGCGCAGCGATGCCTTCGACAAAAATGCTGTCGTCATCGGCGACAACGGCCCTTAACGGCTCGGCCCCGACGTTTGGATCGTCGCGCAACGCCATATGAATATCGTAAAGTTCCTTCGACGAGGCATCCAAATAATCGCTCCCCTTTATGCCGTCGTTTTTGAAATCAGCCACAACGCACCGCCCTTTGTCCCCTATGAGCTCTTTTGGCATCGTACTGTTTAATTATACGTCCTGTCCCAATGCCAGTTTTTACTCGTTTGGATATTAGATTTTATCCAACTGGCCCCGCCAAGCGCACCTGCTAAACGCTACGAGCATTTAACAGGTGTGCCAATGTGTATGTCGCATTCAGCGGGCGCGGAGCAACCAGCCTTGGAGACGTAGACCTCAACAGATGGGATCATCGTTTGCTCCTTACGC
>CAKQSU010000371.1 GCA_934273135.1 uncultured Clostridia bacterium | reverse complement strand
GCTTTCAATAATGCTGCCGCTTTGATAGAAAGTAGCTTTTACCTGATACGCGCCCTCTTCCGTTTGAGCGTTGTTCTCGTATTTTACTGTTACGCCCTCGGGCAAATCTCCGCTTACGGCAAGAGAATGAGCTTTGCCGTCGTAATTAAACGCGCCGCTTGTAAATTCGACCTGAGTTAAATCAAGGTCTGTTTTCGTCGTTTGACGAACTTCGATAGTCGTTTGATACCTTACGGTATATCCGCCGTCCACAAAATAGCAGATGAAGTACTTGCCCGCGACGATTTTGCCTTGCAAATTGTCAATCTGTTCCTGAATGCAAACGGTGCGCATTTTACCGTCTTTTTCGGCGTTAAAGGAATACCAGTAAAGCGACGGGTCGGATTCTATGCTTGCGTTTTCTCTGTAAATGCCGACCCAGGCGTCGTTTCCGAGGTCTTCATCGATATAAGCCGTTACGAAGATTTTTTCGCCTACGGCGTAAACTTTTTTGTTTGTGTAAAGTTTGGTTACTTCAAGGGTCGCAACGCGTTGAGCGACGAGTTTGCCGTCTTTTTTGAACGTTGCCGTTACTTTTTCCTCGCCGACTTCCGTGAGCGAATTGTTTTCGGAATATTCTACGGTAACGCCCTCGGGCAAAGTGCCGCTTACGGCAAGCGAATGAGTTTTGCCGTCGTACAAGAAAGACTTATTCTCGAACTTAACGTCGCCCATATCGATTTCGTCCTCGTATTCGTAAACCTTATCGGCTGTTACGGGCGTAGCTTTTTTCCAGTCAAAATCGGAAAAATCGTGCGCCGTTCCGAACACGTTCAACAAATCTAAGTAAGACGTAAAGCCTTCGCCGTACTTTTGGAGTTGCTGCTTTTCGTTGTAGTATTCGATATATTGCAAGTATTCGTTCGCAACGCGGAGAGAATACTGCGTGTCGATATACTTGTAAACGTTGTAAGCGGGTTTTTCTTCCCAGGTTTCCGGTTCGCCGAAATCGCTCCTCATCAAGCCGAAGTATGCGTAATCCTTTGCTTCGTCCTTGTTGTCGACCAAACGGTAATAACTGAAAGACTTTATAGAATCTAACTGAGAGATTTTATAGTACGCGGAAGCGATTATGCCGGCTTGAATGTTTTCTCCGCCGTAAGGCTTATCGTTCCAATAGCTCGAAACGCCCGATTCGGTCAAATATACGCTGCGGACGGTATCGCCGAACTTCATAGAATCCTGATTCAAATAATCGTCAAGCAATTCGATATTGCTGAGCGTGATTTTTGCCGTAGTGTTGTAATCGTTAGTTATGCCGATGTTTCTGCCGCCTTGTATGCCGAGCGGGTTCCAGTTGTTTAAAGTATCCAGATAGTAAACGCCCGCTTGCGCGAGATGGTAGCCGTATACATGCGGAGCTAAGCCCCAGTTGTAATCGCCTTCCATTTTTGTTTTGGTGTTAAGCCACTCAATCATCTGCTTAGGCGCGTAAGCTCCGACTGCGTCGCCGCTAACGGCAAACCCTTTCTGCGCCCATGCGTGCGTTGTCGGGATAGTGACGGTTATGTCCTTAGAATACTTTCTCGTAGCA
>CAKQSU010000370.1 GCA_934273135.1 uncultured Clostridia bacterium | reverse complement strand
CTTCAAAAGTCGCGCCCGTTCTGAACTCGTATCCTTTAGGGAAGCCGAGGGCAAGTTTTACGTAGGAGCCTTTCGGAATTTGCGTTACGCCGCCGCAGATATTAAGGTCGAGTTCGAAAGTCGAGCTTGATTTTATATCGACAGCAAGTTTGTTCGCGCTTTCTAACATATACTTTTCCATATCTTCGTCAACTTCGGAAGCGACTAAAACGAGCTGGCTGCGTTGATTTTCGGCGACTTGGTTTCCGTTTTCGTCTAAGAAGTTGGCTTTCGAGAGATCGGAAGTTCCGATGAGAACGGGCGTTGCGCACGCGTCCATATAGAGCCTGCCGTCGCCGTAAACCTTGCTGCAAACTTGCCACGGGCGGGCGAATTTGAGCATTGCCGCGGTGGGCGTTTGACCGTTTACGCCGACTACGTTAGTGGGGATAAAGCGGTAGCAAACGGAGTCGTGTTCGAACATTTTGCTCGGGGTAAAGGTGAAGCTTACGGAGTAGTCGTCTGCAAGGCGCATATTTTTTACTTTCACGTATTTGCCCAGGTTTTCGCTGCTTTCACTATAAACGAACATTCCGATTTGCTTGGCGGAATCTTGAATTTTGATTTTCTTTTCGTATTCTATAGTTACTTCGTAAGTCTTTTGCGAGTTTAAAACGGTCGTTGCACTCGGGGTGATGGAAAGCACGCGCGGCGCGTCGTTGGCAAAGGAATACACTTCGTTGAATATGACTTCGCTTTCGGCGATTACTTTGTCAAAGTCGAAGTTGTCGTAAATGCTCGTTTTGCTGTTTGGCGCTTCGGACGTGACGAAAAACTGAGTGCTTAACGTTTTTGCGTTAACTAAGAAAGTGTTGCCGGGGTAGTCCATTGCGCTCAAAGAGAAAGCCGGTGTCCAGCCCTCGACTTCGCCGTCGCCGTTTACGAGCGCGTGGCGGACGGCAAGATGAAGTCCGTCTTTCAAGAAGTCTGCCGCGCTTTTATAGCCGTCGTAATTGTATGTGATAATCTGGCTGTAAGGTTCCGTCGTTTTGTCGTAGGTTACGGTTGTTTCGATATCGTTTATGCCGAGGTCGTTTATAGCAATTTCGGGAGCTTTGAACTCGTGTCCGCCGTTCGATACGGTGTTGCTTATTAGGTAGCGTTTTGCGTTTTTGGAGCCTGTATAGAGCGTCTTTTGCGTAAGTCCGTCGTTAAAGGTCGGGTCGGCAAGGTAGTATTTATTGCCAATTTCGACGTGTACCCAGGCGTGCGGTTGCTTTCCGCTCGTATCCGTTTCGTAAAAACCGATGACTTCCGCGCAGGGGATAACGAGATTGTCGCAAACCGCTTTGAACGCCCTTGCGTAACCTTCGCACACGGCATAACCTATTACGAGCGCGCCGTAAGAAGTGCGAATAGAAGCTTTGCCGAGAGTGGTGTTGTCCGAGTCAAACGAATATGTCGCTTTTTCGCTAATAGCTTTATCGATTAGCGCGACGGCTTCCTTATCATCTTTAGCCGCCGCGGCTTTGTTTGCGATAGCCGTAACCGCGTTGTTGTACTCGTTTATCGCCGTTTCCACTTGTTCCGCGCTCGTGAAGCC
>CAKQSU010000369.1 GCA_934273135.1 uncultured Clostridia bacterium | reverse complement strand
GGCAGCGGCGTTAAGGCGAGCATACTTTCCACTCTCACTTCGAAAATCATTTCAACGATGATGGCGGAGGGGCTTTCCGTCGAGGACTGCGTCGAAACGATAGCCGCAACCTTGCCTATCTGCTCGGTGCGCGGCGTGGCGTATTCTACTTTTACGATAATCCACGTCAAAAACAACGAAGAAGCCGATATTATTCAGTATGACAATCCGCGCGTGATCATCTTGCGCGACGGCAAAAATTACGATTACCCCGTAACCGA
The DNA here is from genome assembly GCA_934273135.1 of uncultured Clostridia bacterium. Classification (GTDB taxonomy): domain Bacteria; phylum Bacillota; class Clostridia; order Christensenellales; family Borkfalkiaceae; genus UBA4636. The sequence continues at coordinate 1,325 of CAKQSU010000369.1, read as the reverse complement.
AATGAATATCGGCGGCAAAAAGATACTTCGCTCTTCCGTTAAGCTTTTCGAAAACGACATCTTCGTCGCAATGAGCGACGGTTGCCCGCACGCCGGCATAGGCTTGTCGTTTAACTTCGGCTGGAAGCGCGACGAAATAATCTCTTTTATGGAAGGTCTTGCCGGGGTAGGCTACACCGCAAAAACTCTTTCCACAATCCTCGTCGACGAATGCAACAAACTTTACGGCTACAAGCCGGGCGACGATACCACCGCTTGCGTTATAAAGGTAAGAAAGCGCGTTCCGATGAATCTTTTGTTCGGTCCGCCCGCCAAGCGTGACGACGCCGACCGCATGATGTCGCTCTTCTTTTCTAAGCAAGGCAAACACATCGTCTGCGGCGGCACTACTTCGTCAATCGTAGCAAAATATCTCAATAAGCCCATAAAAGCAAGCCTTTCGTTTTTCGCTTCCGACGTTCCGCCGACTGCCGAAATCGAAGGCGTTGACCTCGTCACAGAGGGCGTTATAACCATAAACAAGGTTTTAGAGTACGCCCGTGACGCCTTAAAAGACAATTCCCTTTACGAAAAATGGGGCTTCGGCAGGGACGGCGCGTCCCTCATTTGCCGCATGCTTTTCGAGGAAGCCACCGACATTAACTTTTTTGTCGGCAGAGCCGTCAACCCCGCTCACCAAAACCCCGACCTCCCCATAAACTTCAACATCAAGATGAACCTCGTTGACGAGCTGTCAAAGTGCCTAAAGTTGATGGGTAAGCGCATAAAGGTAATCTATTTTTAAGCTTGATAGCGGCGCATTTTGTCACTGCGTGCGCCGTCGCCCTCAGTTACGTACGTTAGAGTACGCGCCTGTCGGTCGCCGTCACCAGCTGTGCCAAACTGCACCACTCTGAAGCTTAAAAAGGCTTGCAAGAACAAAAAACTTGTAGGTAGGCGCGTGGCTGCTCGGTCTCGGTTACATACGCCTTAGTATGCGCCCGTCGACACTCGCAGCCCAGTTGCGGCAATCCTACGCACTCTACGCCTTAAAAAGGCTTGCAAGGGTAGCAAGCTCGCAATTCGCCTGTCGGTCAAATCCACCAGCTGTGCCAAACTGCACCACTCTGAAGCTTAAAAAGGCTTGCAAGAATAGCGGACTGATAAATTGTCATTGCGTGCTTAAACGCCGCACAGTTACGTACATAGAGTACGCGCCTGCGCGTCGTTCTCGCCTGTTGCCCGTCTATGCACCACTCTGAAGCTTAAAAAGGCTTGCAAGAACAAAAACTTGTAGGTAGGCGCGTGGCTGCTCGGTCTCGGTTACATACGCCTTAGTATGCGCC
>CAKQSU010000368.1 GCA_934273135.1 uncultured Clostridia bacterium | reverse complement strand
AAAAGCCGTCTGCAGATAAAAATGAAACTGTATGAGCGGGGGGTGCCCTCTGATCTGATCGAGCAGGCACTGGAAGACGAGTATACAGGGGAAGAAGACCGTCTGATCGATCGTCTGCTGGAAAAGAAACAGTATGATGCTGATACGATGGATCAGAAGGAAAAACAGAAGATTTACCAGTATCTGATGCGGAGAGGATTTCGTTCAGCCGAAACTCTCGCTGCGGACAGCGGAGGCGGTATAATGAAACTCACTCTTGAGCGCGCAAAGCTGTCGGCGACATCCGGCAAGAACATGATCATAGAGTGTCTTGAGACCTCGCACATCTCACGGAAAGCCGCAAGCGAAAGCGATGTGCGCTACGGCTTCTCCGGAAAACGCGCGACAAGGTACGTCAAAATCGGCGGATACCTTGTATCGTCTGCCGCAAGTGCGGCGGAACGCACGGCTGAGCTTCGCGCGGCGCGGCGCATTCTCGCAAGGATATCGGCTCCGGGCGATTTCACGCTCCGCGTGGACGGTGTTCGCGCTACGCTCACCTGCGGCGAGCTTGATTTTGAGCGTGCGGCGCCGTTTTCCGGAGACACGGCGGAAAAATTTACGCTTCGCGCAGCAGTCCGTGGCGGATACTTTTACGGAGACGAGGTCACGCACGTATCTGTGCGCGAGCCGTCGGGCGGCATGACGCTTCCGGTGACGTTCACCGAGGGGGAGGGGCGCACCGCCGCTTCCCTCTCGACGAGGGAGCGGATCATTCTCGACAATCCCGGCGATGTTGCGGCTCCGTTCACGGCGGAGCTTCGCCCGACCGGAAGCATCGGCGGTGCGTCGATCGTTGACCGCAATCACGGCAGGATGATCGTATGCACATACGATTTTGCCGCGGGCGACAGGATAATCGTTTCGACTGCGCCGGAGACGGCGGGAGCAACGCTGATCCGCGGCTCGACTTCGGTAAATCTCGCTGCGGCGTTCTCGGCATCGACAGAGCTGTTCAGCCTTGCCGTCGGCACAAGCGAGCTTGCGTTCTACTACAAGACCGATCCGATCCCGGCGACGCTCACGTACTCGCCGATGTACACCTCGATATGACGCGGAAGGCGGGGGAGGATGCACATGAAGATCGGTATGACATACATCTATGACGAAAAATTTTGCAGGATCGGCGTAATATGCGATCTCACATCTCTTGTATACACAAAGGAGTTTGACGGCGCAGGAGAACTGCGGCTCTGCATGAGTTGCGGTGCGCCGGCGGAATCGCTGCTTGCGCCCGACAGGTACATCTGCGTTCCAGACGGCACGATGTACCTTATCACATCGGTCGTGCGTGACGCCGAGGGGACGGTGACAATCTCGGGCGAGGGGCTTCTCTCGCTCATCGGGCGGACGGTGGCGCCGGAGGAGTATTCGATGACGGGCGGTGCCGGGACGCTTTTGCGTGCGCTGTTCCGCAGGTGCCGTGACAATATGCCTGCGGCGACGGCAGTCGAAGGCACGCTTGAAGGTGTCCGCATGACATATTCGGCGGTGCGCGGGAACATTCTCACGCATATGCGGGACATATGCCGCACATCGGGGCTCGGAA
>CAKQSU010000367.1 GCA_934273135.1 uncultured Clostridia bacterium | reverse complement strand
ATATATTACGGACTTAAAAATAAGCCCGAAATGTTTAAAAACACCGTAAAATTAAATAAAAAGCAGCTTGAAATTATTAAAAAGCTGCCGTGCGAACTAAGCGGTGAAGAAATAAAAATCCTGAAAAATCTTTTCGGCAATCAGGTCGTGGATATAGCGGATAAAAAAGTTACGCCGAAGTCTTTTGAAGAAGCGCGGTTTTGCAAACGTTGCGTTGCGAACGACTTTATGATCCCCGGACTCGAATTCGACGAAGAAGGACTTTGCCCGATGTGTCAGACCGAAAAGGAGACGGCAAAATTAAAAAGCGTCGTTCCCGTCATGAACGACTTTCCCGGATCGAAAAAGTCACGTTTCGACGTTGCCGTGTTTTACACGGGCGGAAAAGATTCGACTTACCTATTATACTATCTCGCAAAGGTAAAAAATTTACGCGTTCTCGCTCTCACGTGGGAAATCCCGTATATGTCCGAAAATGCTAAATTAAGTATCGAAAACGCCAAAAATAAACTCTCGTCCGTCGAATTTATCGAAAGGAGAGTAATGGCGGACGACCTTAAAAAGATTTACAAAAAGCTTTACGAACTCGCCGGCAACACCTGCGCGTGTCCGTCGCTTGCGTACGTTTTGTTTTATCCCGAACTCGTCGCGAACAAAGTTCCTTACTTTGTCGCTGGCAATGAACCGGCTCAGCTTCTGGGACTGTATTATAACCATATGGCGCCGCAAATCGCTTATACGTTTTCCGATAACAAAGCGCTTAATTTTTTGTTTAATGCGGGCAGAATACTCACTCTTCATCCGCCGCTTAAAAAAGGGCAGTTCCATACGCTTGCCACGATGAAGCAGCTTGCCTACGGCGATAATCCGATCAAAAAAGCCGCCGGATACGAAAACACGCTCGTGCATAACATATGCGAAGCGATAAACGAAGTTCCCCCCATTCTGAAGCCGCTTAAAAGAGCCATAAGATCTTCGTCGTGGTCGGGCAATATTCCCGCTTTCGTGCAGGTCGATTTCGACAAAATAAGCGGCGGCGTTTACGAATGGCGAAAGGTCAAAGAAACAATAATCAAAGAGTGCGGCTGGGTTGCTCCCGAAGAAACGGACAAAGGCTTGCATACGAGCTGCAAGATCGAAAAGTGCAAAGAACATTCGCAGTTCAGACGCTTTTACGATATGAAAAGCACGATGATACCTTTCAGCGCGCTTGAAATCGCCATTGCCGGAAAGGGTAAAAACTTAACGAGAGAAGAAGCGTTGAAAGAACTTAAAGAATCGTTAGGATTTTCGCTCGGGGAAATCCCTGAATGTACGATTATGAGAGAGTATTTTTCGGATAAAGAAGAGAATGAAAATGATTGAACCCGAAAATTTTATTCCCGGAAATAATAAAATCCCCGATAAAAACAAGAGCGAATCGAACGCCGTGTGCTTTTATTCCGAGACGGGCGAAACGAAACGTATAGCCGGGTATTTTGCAAAAGAAACGGGTTATCCGCTTACGGATATAACAGAAAAAGGTATAGCGAAAACAAAGGCGAAAGAAACGGAAACTTTTTATTACGATAATCTTGTTTTGTGCTTTCCCGTACAT
>CAKQSU010000366.1 GCA_934273135.1 uncultured Clostridia bacterium | reverse complement strand
CCTCTTCCCCGCGGCAAAAGTAGGTCACATCGGAATGTACCGTAACGAAGAAACCTTGGAACCGCAGGAATACTACTGCAAACTCCCCGTAGGCATCGAAGACAAAGTTGTAATGCTCGTAGACCCGATGCTCGCCACCGGCGGAAGCGCATGCGACGCGATCGCTCTTTTGAAAAAGCGCGGCTGCAAGCACATCAAATTCCTTGCGATAATCGGCGCGCCCGAAGGTATCGAAAAAGTTCATGCCGATCATCCCGACGTTGAAGTTTACGTTTCCACGCTCGACAGATGCTTAAACGAAAACGGCTACATTCTCCCCGGTCTCGGCGACGCGGGCGACCGTATTTTCGGCACGAAATAATTTAAAAAAACAAAAAATGACCGAGAATCTGTCAAGTTTTCTCGGTCATTCTCTTTTTAGTAACACACAAATATGTTTAACACAATAACGTTTATCCTGTTTTATGTGTCTAGTTTTATAATATATCTTCCTTCGGGCTTATCCGATCTCTCGGTCGCAACTACAATATATATCGTTTTGCTTCTTTCAATCAGATCGCTTGAAAGATCAAGTTTAGTTGTGTACACATTTTCAACGTTTTCAAATTTTTGAATGTTCTCAAATAAAAACTCTGTTCTCCCGTTTTTTAATTTGCAACGCACTTCCGCTATCTGGCAAGACAAAACAGGTTTTTTAAATCTTAACGAAAGATTTTTCTCCCCCGCCAACACAGGAAATCTTTTCTCTGTAAAATCATCCCAATTGCCGGCAGGAATCCATGATTCTACCCACATTTCCAGTTCCGAACCGTTATCGCCCCTCTTTTGGAGTTCAAAATAAAACGTTTCGACAGGCGAACCGTCTATTGACGCTTCAACCTCGTAATATGTATCCGTAATACTCGGCTCTTCATCGGAGCTGGAAACCGATGACGGAAGACTATCGGACGGGGATGGTTTATCCGTACAAGCCACCGCAACAAACATAAACCACGCACACAATACAAATGCAATTATATTTTTTACCTTATTATTCATTATTTTCTTCCTCTTTATGCCACTCCGAATGCAAAAAATGTTGTATTTCCGTTACATAACACACTACTGCTTGCCTTAATCGAAACTTTATTGGGTCCACACCTTAAAGTAAATGTCACACCTTTGATTGTAACCGATTCGGATGTCTTATACCCAAGCCATGGAATGTCAACGTCTATATTTTCGGCTATGCCGTCATATACAATTGTTCCGCGAATTTTTTTTGAAGATGTTCCTCCATGATTCCACATATTTCCAGATTGATCATATGTTGTATAAATATTACTATTTATATCTGATTTCGCCTTGGTTGCATATGTTGCAGAGACATCATAATCGGAATATCTTGACATCAAATATTTATATGATGTATATGTCCCTTCTTTTTTATTATATAATCTATAATACGAATAAGGTAATATTATTTTTGAAGAATCGGATGGTGTTGCATAATATTCAACCGTTAAAGAAGATATAGTTTTGTCTGTATTATTTCCGTTTTTTGATAGTTGTATTTCTGTATTGTTTTCCGGACATATAATGGATTGCACTACACAGTTATATCT
>CAKQSU010000365.1 GCA_934273135.1 uncultured Clostridia bacterium | reverse complement strand
TCCGTGGCGTTATCGTTCTTCCCAACGGTACCGGTAAGAGCGTAAAAGTTCTCGTTATCGCAAAGGGCGAAAAGGCAGACCAGGCTACCGCCGCAGGCGCGGATTACGTCGGCGCGGAAGAAATGGTCGCTAAAATCCAGAAGGAAAACTGGTTTGACTTCGATGTAGTTATCACGACCCCGGACATGATGGGCGTCGTAGGTAGAATAGGTAAGGTTTTAGGTCCTAAGGGCTTGATGCCTAACCCGAAGTCCGGCACCGTCACGATGGACGTTGAAAAGGCAATCAAGGACGTTAAAGCAGGTAAGGTCGAATATCGTCTTGACAAAACCGCTATCATCCACTGCCCCATCGGCAAAAAGTCTTTCGGCAAGGAAAAACTCGTCGAAAACTACAACGCTTTGTTCGAAGCAATCGTCAAGGCTAAGCCGGCGGCTGCCAAGGGACAGTACATTAAGAGCGTTGCGCTTGCAAGCACGATGGGTCCCGGCGTAAAAGTTTTAAACAAAACCATATAAAATCTGTTGACAAACTTCGCTTTTTTTGATAAAATAGCGTAGCAAACAATCAAATAACCGAAGACAGCCGGTCAAAAACCCGTATTTTACGGTACCTGCCGAGGTAGCAAATTTTTTAAGCGTATGTTCGCGCCCTTTTGCTTGCTCGGTAAAAGGGCGTTTTCGTTTGGTTTACAAATTGAAGGAGGTAAAAAACTTGTCAGCTAACTTAGAGAACAAAAAACAAGTCGTTGAGGCAATCAAAGAAAAGATTACTTCCGCTAAGTCTGTTGTTTTGGTCGACTATAAAGGTCTTACCGTTCTCGAAGACACCGAACTTCGTAACGCTTTCAGAAAAGCCGGTTGCGAATACAAGGTTCTCAAGAACACCATGGTAAGAAAGGCTTTCAACGAACTCGGCGTAACGAGCTTCGATGAAGACCTTAACGGCCCCACCGCCGTTGCTTTCTCGGGCGACGAAACCGCCGCGGCAAAAGTAATCGTCGCAGCTTGCAAAAAGCTCAACGATAAAATTTCTGTCAAGAGCGCGTACGTTGACAACGCTTATGTAGACGTTGCGGGCGTAAAAGCTCTCTCGGAGATGCCTTCCAAAGAACAACTCATCGCAAAGATGCTCGGTTCTATGCAGGCACCCATTACCAACTTTGCCGGCGTGCTTTCCGGTATTACGCGCAAACTCGTTATTGCGCTTAACGCTATTAGCGAAAAAAAGGCACAAGCATAAATCAGTTTTAAAAAATAAAATTAAATTCGGAGGAATATAAAAATGGCTGATATCGCAAAATTTTTGGAAGAAATTAAAGGCATGACCGTTCTCGAGCTCAATGAACTCGTAAAAGCACTCGAAGAAGAATTCGGCGTTTCCGCCGCTGCTCCCGTAGCCGTTGCCGCAGCTCCCGCTGCCGCTGCCGCTGCTCCCGCTGCCGAAGAAAAAACGGAATTCAACGTTGTTCTTAAGGACATCGGCGCAAACAAAATCGCCGTTATCAAAGTTGTTCGCGAACTCACCGGTCTCGGTCTCGTTGAAGCTAAGACTCTCGTTGAAAAGCTCGGCACCGTTAAGGAAGCTCTTCCCAAAGACGAAGCTGAAA
>CAKQSU010000364.1 GCA_934273135.1 uncultured Clostridia bacterium | reverse complement strand
GCCGCTTCGTACCTTTCAAAGCCGCAAATCCGCTTAAAATATTCAAAACTTTATCGTATTCGAGCGATAAAAGGAACCTTTCTTTCAATGTCGTAACTCCGTTAAACAGTTTTGCCTCTTAAAAGCGCGCAGGTAAAAAGTGCGCGCTTAAAGTCGTTGAAACAAATTATCTTATCTGTGCGCCGATTTCGTTAAGCCGCGCAAGAATTTTTCTCATATAGCGTTCTATTTCTTCGTCGTCAAGCGTTTTTTCCATCGACGAGAAGGTAAGCCTGTACGCCATACTCTTCGTGCCTTTCATTATCCTTTCGCCCGTGTAAACGTCGAAAAGTTTGCAATCTACAAGCGTTTTTATCTTTGCGGAATTTATCGCATCCATAATTTCGCCGTTCGTGAGCGTTAAAGGACAGGAAAGCGCGATATCTCTTTCGACCGACGGAAACTTGGAGAAAGCTTTTACGGTGTACATTCTCGTAAAGTATTTAAAAGCCTTTTGATAGTTGATTTCCGCAACGTACACCCGCTTTTCGATACCGAGTTTTTCGGCTGTAATCGGGTTGAGTTCGCCGACGTAACCGAGCGTTTCGCCGTTTATAATAATATCCGCGCCGCGCGTCGGGTGCAGGAAAGCAAGGTTCGAGCGTTCGTATTTTATCGAGCCTTCAAAGCAAAGGTGATTGAGCGTTCCCTCTATTGCTCCTTTTGCTGTAAAAAAGTTCTCGTCGTCGCCGAAAAGCGCAACGCAAAGATTGGTTTGCTCTGTCGGATAGCTTTCGAGCGGAAGTTTGTCCGCAAGATAAACTTTAGCGACTTCAAAAACTCTTCCCGAAAGATTTTTCTTGTTTAAGTTTCTCGCAACCGCAGCAACGACCGACGGCAAAAGGGTCGTGCGCATAACGCTTACGTCCTCGCCGAGCGGGTTTTTAAGGCGGATAAGCTTCAATTTATCGACTTCGTAGCCGAAATTCGTATAATCTTTTGGCGAAATAAAAGAATAAGTGATTATCTCGTCAAACCCGACGGAAGCAAGATATCTTTTCGCTTCGTTTTCCTTTATCTGCTCCGCGTTTCTTCCGCCCATCGTGATAGCCGATTTTTCAAGCAAAGTCGAGTTGATATGTTCGTAGCCGTAAGTTCTTATTATCTCTTCGGCAAGGTCGGGGTAGTCCTCCACGTCCTCGCGGTAAGCCGGTGCTTGAGCGGTTAAAACGCCGTTTTCGAGAGTGCATTTGAATTCGAGCCTTTCAAGAATTTCGACCATAACATCGTCGGGGACGGTTATGCCCAAAAGCTTGTTGATTTTTTCGGTAGATGTCTTTATTATTTTCTTTTCGCCCGTCGTCGCGTTTTCGTCGATTATTCCGGACGCGACTTTTCCCGCGCCAAGACTTTCTATAAGCGCGAGCGCGCGTTTAAGCCCCAATTCGGGCGAAGCGTCGTCAACGCCCTTTTCGAATCTTGCGGAAGAATCGGAACGCTGATTGAGCGTTCTCGAGGTTCTCCTTACGTTGTCGCGCTTAAACTTCGCGCTTTCAAAAACTATGGCTAAGGTATCTTCTTTGATTCCGCTTCCTTTTCCGCCCATAATTCCCGCGAGCGCGGACGGCTTATCC
>CAKQSU010000363.1 GCA_934273135.1 uncultured Clostridia bacterium | reverse complement strand
CGTATTATCCTACCGACGTGCCGAGATACCTTATGGGCGTGGGCAGCCCCGATTGCCTTATCGAAGGCACTCTCCGCGGGATAGACATGTTCGACTGCGTGCTTGCAACCCGCATCGCGCGCAACGGCACGGCGTTGACTTCCCGCGGCAAGGTTGTAGTCCGCAACGGAATGTATAAGGAAGATTTTTCTTCTCTCGACCCGGAATGCGACTGCTATTGCTGCCGTCATTACACAAAAGCCTATCTTCGCCACCTCATCAACACGGGCGAAATGCTCGGCGGAATGCTCCTTTCTCTCCACAACACAACATTCCTTTTGCGCCTTATGCGGAATTTGAGAGAAAGTATTCTCGGCGGCTACACGCGCGAATTTGTAAAAGATTTTTACGCAAAATACGGCAAATAATCGTAAAACGCAAAAAAACGCTTGCGTAATTTTATAAAGTTTAGTATTATTTTAGAAAGATATTATCATCGGAGGTAAATATGTACACTATATTGAATTTGTTATCGTCTGCGGCTTCCGCCGGCTCGGCTTCCGGAACGGCAACGCAAGGCAAATCCTGGACAAATTGGATTTTTTTAGGCGCGATAGTCGTGCTTTTGGTTGTTTACTTCATCTTCTCTTCCCGTTCGCGCAAAAAACAGCAAGAACAGATCGAAGAAAAAATGAGCAAGCTCAAAAAAGGCGACAAAATCAAGACAATCGGTATGATTATCGGCGAAATTGTCGAGGTCAACGATGACGGAACCTATCTCATCATGACCGGCAATGCCGAATGTTTCAGCTATATGACAATCGATAAACAGGCAATATACCAGATTGTCGAAGCAAAGCAGGAAGAACCTGCCGCCGAACCTTTCGGAGAAGCTGCCGAAGCGGCTCCCGCAACCGAAGAAGCAACCGAAGAACCCGCAGAGGAAGAAGCGACCGAGGAAGCTCCCGCGCAAGAAAAAGACGAAAAAACCGAATAACGATAGTAAAACTTGAAAACGCCGCGTTTTTGCGGCGTTTTTCTATGCCCTTTTCGTCTTTTTCTTTAAGCCGAAATTTGCCTTTTCTTGAAGCCCTTAACTTTTTAAAAACCGTTTTTTTAACCTTTAAATCACGATTACGCCGTTTTTATCGTAATTTGCGCCAAAACCTAAGACAAAACACAGTTCTTGTGTTATAATCTGTCGGTAAAAAGATTGTTCGGCTTTATAAGCTAATATAACAATTTTGTTGCCGATATTTCAAACGGGAAATTGTTTATCTTTCTTAAAAAAATGACAATTTACGCTCAAAAACCGACAGATTATGAAAAAGAGAATTGATTTTTTTGTTACGTTATGGTATGATATTAAATAGAACAATATCATAAAATGAGCTTTTGTTCGAAGCCCGTTGCTAAACCTCATTCTTAAAAAAGCAAGCGGAGATATTTGTCAATGCTTTATCCCTACGCGCTTCAACGTTCGGTTGAATCTTATATCTAAAAAAATCGGCGTAAGGTCAACAAAAAATAAAAGACTTTTTTGCCGAGGAGGGAATAATGAAAAACTGTAAAAAAATAGCTCTTTTGTTAGCTTTAATGCTATCGCTCGTGTTTGCCCTTACGGCTTGCATAAAGATCAGAGA
>CAKQSU010000362.1 GCA_934273135.1 uncultured Clostridia bacterium | reverse complement strand
CATATACGTCGCTAAAAAACAGCATAAAATATTGTAAACGCCGAGTATTATTCTGAGCATCTTTTCGAGCGGCTTATTTTCGAGCGACGAAAAGTTGTACACGATGACCGCATTCATAACGACGTCCACTACGATGACAATCGTGACGATTGCAAGTAGCGAAACGTTGTTGACTTTCAATTCTTCGTTTCTTTTTATTCGCGAACCGAACAGAAAATACGCGCAGGAGTACGCCGAAAAGTACAGCCCGAGATACAGCATTATTATAAACGGATTCGGGAAGAATATGGAAAAAAAGTCTTTGCCCTCGGAATAAATGTTTCCGCCGTTATAATTATAATCGAATACGACGAGAATAAGGTTATACAGCTCGTACGTCACATGCTGAGTCGAATACCCCGCTATGCCGCAAAACAATAAGTTTTCGAATTTTTCGTCGAAGCAGAACGCCATCGAAGCTACGCTCACGGCAAAGATTATCAAAAACATAATCGAGCAGTAAACGGCGTTGTAACTTAGTATCGGAAAAAAGAACACGAAAGCAACGTTAAACAAAATCGCAAGCGGGTACTTCCAACAAAAGCCTTTGCGCTTTTTCAAGCTGTTAAAAAATATAAATTCCGCAACCAAAAGCTCGGCAATGAATAAAAGCTTATAGTAAGAAAGGTTAGTTTCCGCCATTATCTGTTACCCTCTGAGAGGAATTTTGTAAGCGCGGCTTCGATTTCGCGCTTCTTCTTTTGCGCTATCGGTATCGCATCTTTGCCGAGATAAATATCGAAATCCTCTATCATCGTTACGTATTTCAGGTTGACGATAAAACTTTTGTTGACTTTCAAAAACTGCCCCTCGGGTAGCTCCGCCGTAAGCTTTTTGAGCGAGCCGTACGCCGTTACGTCGCCGCCCGTCGTGTGGTAAGTTAATTTGTGCGAAAAAATTTCGATATATCTCACGTCCTCGGCTCTCAAAACAAGGGTCGAACTGCCAGTCGAAACGAGAAGTTTCTGCTCGGGCTTGTTTTTCAGCTTGGCAATCGCCCTGTCGAGGCGGATTTTCAAATCCTCGTAATACACGGGCTTGACCACGAAATCGAACGCGTCCACCTCGTAGCCCTTTATCGCGTACTTGGACATGTTCGTTACGAATATGAGAACGACGTCCGCGTCCATTTTTCTCAAGCGTTTGCTCGTTTCCATTCCGTCCATACCGGGCATCATGATATCCATGAAGATTATATCCGTCTTTTTGTAATTGTCGAGAAAGGTGAACGGGTCGGAATAAAGTCTTACTTCGAACTTTTCTCCCGTAACGCCCGCATATCTGTCGATATATTCTCTCAAACGGTCGGAATAGTTTTTTTCGTCCTCGATTATAGTAACGCAAAACATAATGGCGGCTTGTCCCCCTTAATGTGTTTTTTCTGTTTAAAGCGTTTTTTTGCAAAACTGCTTTTTATAGTTTTTGTACGGTCAAAAGTGCTTTTGTTCGGCAAAATTGCTTTTAATAGTTTTTTTTGTATAGCGAAGCGGCTTTTGCCGCTTCGCCCCCCGCCGTTTGCAAAACGGCGTTAGGGATTGCATTCTTCATCACTAATTATTTTTGCGGCAATAAATCGGTTTTTGCGAAGCCATAAAGGAACCGAGCT
>CAKQSU010000361.1 GCA_934273135.1 uncultured Clostridia bacterium | reverse complement strand
ACAATAAAGGAACAGTTAAAAGTATCGAATTGCAAATACGGGATTACTGTCGGTAAAGTCAATGTTTTTGAGAATGCAGGTTGCACTATAACAAACGCAAAAACGGCAATCACTGCAAAGTCTTTGGAATTAAGCGGCAAACTTACAATAAAAGACACCACCGAAAGCGCAATTATTCTTTCCGGTTCTGCGGAAGCGATAACATTTACAGACGCATCGGTGCTAACAATATCATCAACGGATAAGGTCGAAACCGCGGCAATAAATATGTCATCGTTTAACAATTTAATTACGCTTAAAGGCGAAATAAATATATCTGGCTACACATATGGATTTTACACAGAAGCAAGCGGTCAATACAAAGCCGAAACCGAGAACTTTATATTTAATGGAAAGAGCGGTTATCAAAAAAAGTCAAGTGCGCTGAAAGGTTTCGCTCCACAAGCTTAACAACGGAGGTTTTTATTACATATGAAAACATTTACACCGACAGAAACGAAAATAATATCCGTAACAACCGACGTTTTGACAGTTTCCATTATCGAAATAGAGGAAAACTTAGAAATTATTCAAGATAAATAAAAACTAAAGCTTAACACAAAACTACCCGCGGCGGAAAATTTCCGCCGCGGGTATGGTTTTTTAATATGCTTTTAACCTTGTCGATAAAAAATTATTTTTTGCGCTCGATAAGCCCAAGCTCGGACATAAAACGAGCGGAACGCTCGAACACACTTAGCCAAAACAACAGTCGAAAACGTAGCGGCAAAGCTACTCGCTTGCAGCAAGCCCAAGCTCGGACATAAGACGAGCGGAGCGCTCCACCACACTTAGCCAAAAACGGTCGAACACGTAACGGCAAGGCGGCGTGCTATACGCCCTAAAAAAGACCTACTATCTTTCCGTCCGCCGTCACGTCTATGTTTTCCGCGGCGGGGTGCTTGGGAAGCCCCGGCATCGTCATAACGTCGCCCGTTAAAACGACGATAAAGCCGGCGCCGGCGGATACTTTGACTTTTCTTACCGTGACCTTAAAGCCCGAAGGCGCGCCGAGAAGAGCAGGGTCGTCCGAAAAACTGTACTGCGTTTTGGCGATGCACACGGGCAAGGACGAAAAGCCTAATTTTTCAAGCGTTTCTATCTCTTTTTGCGCGGCGGGGATTATAATAACGCCGTCGCCGCCGTAGACCTTTTTAACAACGGCTTCAATCTTTTGCTCGATAGTTTCTTCCGTTTTATAAGCAAACGTGAAGTCGCCTTTTTCTTCGGCGCATAAGCGAATTACTTCTTCGGCAAGCTCTTTTCCTCCCGCGCCGCCGTCCGCCCAAACGGTGGAAAGACGAACGTTTACGCCGAGTTCGCGGCATTTTTCTATGATAAAATCAATTTCTTTGTCGGTATCGGTTGGGAAGCGGTTGACTGCGACAACGCACGGCAAACGGTAAACTTCCTTGACGTTTTTAACGTGCCTTAAAAGGTTGACAACACCCTTGCCGAGAGCTTCTATATCCTCCGTGCCGAGCGATTTTTTATCGAGTCCGCCGTGCATTTTCAACGCCCTTACCGTCGCCACGACGACAACCGCGTCGGGAGTAAGCCCGGCAAGGCGGCACTTTATATCGAAGAATTTTTCCGCGCCGAGGTC
>CAKQSU010000360.1 GCA_934273135.1 uncultured Clostridia bacterium | reverse complement strand
ATTTTTTTGTCAAATGTCTTGAAATACTTTTTGATTTATAGTAGAATATATATGCAGACAATTTTTTACGGCAAAAAGGTGGCAACATGGGGTATATTATAGGTCTTGACGTGGGAACGACTTCCGTTCGTTCCGCCGTTTACAACACGGAAAGCGGCGAGCTGAAAATGGTTAAGCAAAAAAGCACCGAGCAGTTTTATCCTAATCCCGGCTGGGTTGAAGAGGACGCGGAAGAAATTTTTCTCGCGGTGTCTTTATGTTTAGAAGAAGCTGCGGACAAGTTAGACGGCGAAGAGGTTTTAGCCCTTGCCGTCACCAACATGCGCGAAACCGTCGTTTGCTGGGATTCCGTCACAGGGAAACCCCTCTATAACGCGATTATCTGGCAATGCCGCCGCACGAAAGAATATTGCGAAAATTTGAGCGTAGAAGAAAAACGAACGATAACGGACAAAACGGGGCTTGTTGTGGACGCATACTTTTCCGCAAGCAAAATCCGCTGGCTGCTCGACAATTCCGAAAAGGTCAAGGCGGCAAAAAAGAAAGGCAGACTTATGGTCGGCACCGTGGACGCGTACTTAATTTATCGTCTGACGGGGCTGAAAAACTTCGTAACCGACGTTACGAACGCTTCCCGCACGATGCTTTTCAATATAAAAACCTTGTCCTACGACAAAGAATTGCTCGATATCTTCGGGATAGACGAAAAAATTCTGCCGCGCGTCATCGATAACGACGAAATCGCCGGGTATACGTTTATAAACGGCAAACCCGTTCCGATCGCCGGCGTTGTGGGCGACCAGCAAGCCGCGCTTTACGGGCAGGGTTGCTTTCAGAAAGGCTCCGCTAAAATAACTTACGGAACGGGGCTTTTCATGCTCTTTAACACGGGCGAAAAGATAGCGAAGTCCGAAAGCGGGCTTATCTCCGCGATTGCTTACAGAACGGACAAAAAGACGACTTACGCCTTAGAAGGCAGCGTTTTCAATGCGGGTACGGCTGTGCAGTGGCTCAGGGACAAGCTCGGCGTGATAACCACCGCCGCAGAAAGCGAAGCTCTTGCAAAATCCGTTCCTTCAAGCGACGGCGTGTGTTTCGTCCCCGCGTTCACAGGGCTTGGCGCACCCTATTGGAAAAGCGATTCCTCGGGGCTTATAACGGGCATAACCCGCGGCTCGACAAAGGCGCATATAGTCCGCGCCGCGCTCGAATCGATGGCGTTTTCCGCTCGTCAGCTTATAGAGATAATGGAAAGGGAAAGCGGAGCCAAGCTTGAAGAAATCAAAGCCGACGGCGGAGCTTCCGAAAACGGATTTTTAATGCAGTATCAGGCGGATCAGCTCGGCAAGGAAGTCGTCGTTCCCGCATCAAGCGAAGCAACCGTTTTCGGCGCGATACGGCTCGCCTTAAAAACCCTCGGTATCGCCGAGGTGGAGGACAAAAAATCATTCGTGCTGTATAAGCCGGGCAAGCGTGACGACAAGGCTTACGAAAATTACTTATCCGCCGTCAAACGCTGCGTTTATGACACTTAAAAACAAGGGATATAAAAAAAACAAAAGACGTTAAAAAAGAAAAAAATATTAAAGACCTGCAAATAAAAGTCAAGAGAAAAAAGGAAGAAAATCAAAAAATTTTTTAAGGCTAAAAAACAGCAAG
>CAKQSU010000359.1 GCA_934273135.1 uncultured Clostridia bacterium | reverse complement strand
GAGCTTACTTAGTCGCCTTGTCAAGGCTTCCTTTAAGGAAGCAAAGTCGTTTGCGCCCTCTACGGTTTTTATCATAAAGCGGCGGTATTCTTTCGCGTCCTTTTCGCCGTCCGTGAAAACGACCATGGAGGCGACTTTATCCACGCCACTGACGTTCGAAATATCGTAACATTCCATTCGGCGCGGATATCGCGAAAGAGAGAGTATTTTTTGAAGCCTTTCGCAAGCAACGGTCGTCATGTCTTCCTTGTGTTCGATTTTTTGCACGGTCTTTTCAAGGTAATCCTCGGCATTCTTCTCCGCCATTTCGGAAAGCCTTTTTTTAACGCCCTTTTCGGGCAGAACGATATTGACCGCTTTATTGAAGTTTTTACGGAAAAACCCCTCTATAACTTCTTTATCGTCGATTTTTTTGTTTACGACAATCTCGTGCGGCAATAATTTTCCGTCGCCGTAACAAGCGCGGATAAACTCCGAAAGAGCTTCCGATACGTCTCCCGTGGGGGCGGAAACGGAATAGTTTTTGCCGCCTTGCATTCTGCCGTTTCTCAGTATCAGCATCGAAACGGTATAATAAATGCCGTCGGTGACTATTGAGATTACGTCAAGGTCGACAAAGCGGTTGAGGTCCGTTATCTTGCGTTCTTTTATCTTTTCGAGCATTTTGAGCTTGTCGCGGAAGTTGATTGCAAGCTCGAATTTACCCTCCTCGGCAAGGCTCCTCATGCGCTCGGTTAAAATTTCTTCAGCGGCTAAGTCGTTGCCGGACAAAAAGTCAATGGCTTTTTCGACTTGCTCGCGGTAATCCTCTTTGCCGATTTTGCCCGTGCAAGGCGCGCTGCATCTGCCGATATGGTAGTTAAGGCATTCGCGTTTTATTTTGGAATTCGGCAAAACTTGCGTGCATGTGCGCAAAAGGTAACATTCGTCGATTATTTCCGCAACGTCCTTTACGCTCACCCCGCCCATAAAAGGTCCAAAGTATCTTGCGCCGTCGCTTTTGGGCTTGCGCGTTACTTCAAACCGCGGAAAAGGGTCTTTGAGCTTGACCTTTAAGTAAGGGTAGGTTTTGTCGTCCTTTAAAAGAATATTGTATCTCGGCTTGTACTTTTTGATAAGGTTGTTTTCAAGGGACAGCGCGTCGATTTCGCTATCGGTCATAATATAGTAAAAATCGGCTATATTCATAACCATTGCGGCGACTTTTTCCGTCTTAAACCCGGAGTAAAAGTATTGTTTTACGCGGTTTTTAAGCACTTTTGCCTTGCCGACGTAAATAACCTGCCCGTCGGAGCCGAGCATTACGTACACGCCCGGGGAAGACGGAAGCATTTTTATTTTTTGTTCTATAATCTCGTTCAAACGCCGTCACCTCCCGTCAAGCCTTCTTAAAGGCAATGTTTGATAAAACTTGATAAAAAAGGCGGCAAACCCTTAAAAAAGGTCGTCGCCTTTATAATTATTTTGCGTATTCGACTGCTCTCCATTCCCTGATGACGTTTACTTTAATCTGCCCCGGGTATTCGAGTTCCGATTCTATCTTCTTCGCGATGTCTTTCGCGAGGAACATAGCCTGGCTGTCGTCTATCTGTTCGGGCTTGACCATTACGCGGATTTCTCTGCCCGCCTGAATGGCATAGCTCTTTTCGACGCCCCTAAAGC
>CAKQSU010000358.1 GCA_934273135.1 uncultured Clostridia bacterium | reverse complement strand
CTTTATCGGCTTGCCGTTGATAGGCGTCGGCGCGGGGATTTTAACTTTCGGGTTCCGCCGCGAGATAATGAGCTACACTAAGAACGAAAGCGTTCCCGTGATAAACGAAGCGGGCAAGGAAATCGCGCCGGCTGTAAAGGATATCGCTTCCGCCGTCAAAGACGGGCTTAACGAAAAGGCGGCGACAGTCGTTTGCCCCGCTTGCAAAAAGGAAAACGACGCGGACTCGAAGTTCTGCAAGTCTTGCGGCGCGCCGCTTACGAAAACCTGCCCGTACTGCGGAAGCAAAATCGACGGTGACGCCGAGTTTTGCGACGAATGCGGCAAAAAGATAAACGAGTGAATTTACGATAAAAAGTAAAGAATCAAAAAAAGTAACCCAAAAACTAATGACGGTGCGTTAAATCGATACGCCCCGTCTTTTTTTATAAAGAAAAGGGGCTGTTTTGCAGCCCCCGTATTTGTGAGTTTTGTATTTGTTAGTTCCGTATTTGTAAAATAGTTACAATCCTTACGGAAATTTTATATGCTTACGCTGTCATCTCTCGCGCAATCTTTAAGTTTGTTGAGCGCCTCGAAGTTCGTCGTGTCCTCGTGCGGAATAGGTTTCCAGCCCAAGTTCTTTTTGAAAATCGCAATGATATCGATAGGGAATTGTATCAGAACGAACAGCGGCCAGAAGAGGGTGATTAAAACCTTATGCCCGAACGAAACGCCCTTTATCCTCTTTCTTTCCGCTATAAACGCGATTATAGCGGCGAAAAGGTTCGTTATGCAAAAGGAAACGAGAGAAAAGCCGAGGGTGGTTAAACACTTCATTACCGCGTCGACGAGCGGAACGCCGAACAAAGGCGATAATAGGTAAGCAATCATTTGCAATGCTCCGATAGCCGTAACGATTGCGCAAACGGGCATACAATTGATGAACATATCGTAAACGGAGCCTTTGTTTTTGTGCTTTTTGCGCGAGAACAAGCTTTTTATTAAGTCTTTAAATCTCGTTATGCAAACCAACAAATGCCCGCGCGACCAACGCAATCTTTGCCGCCACATTATTTTAAAGGTGGTGGGCTGTTCGTCGTAAAACACCGCGTCGTCGCAAAATTCGATTTTGCTGCCCTGTATAACCCGGTCGGCGGAAAACTCCCAGTCCTCCGTAAGAGTGACGTATTTCCAGCCGTTTTCCACTAATTTTGAGTTGATAACGTATCCCGTGCCTTGAACGCGCGTCGAACAACCTACCGCCGTTCTGCCGCGGCTTTCAAAGCGGCAACCGATTGTAAAGTACAAGCCGTATAAGCCCGACATAACGTTCGTGCCGAAGTTTTTGGAATTTCTGAAAGAGGTGATTATTTTTTCGCCGCCGGTCGCGTCGAAAGCGTCGTTCATTTTTTCAAAGTAATCCGCGCTTAAAATGTTGTCGGCGTTGAAAAGGAAGAATCCGTCGTAGTTTTTTACGCCGTAATCTTCTCTGATGCGGTCAAAGAGGTATCTGAACGCATAACCCATAGTGCATTCTTCTTTGTTATTGTATTCGTAAACGGTCGCGCCGAGTTCCCGCGCGATTTTCGCGGTATTATCCGTGCAGTTGTGGGCGATTACGAAAACTTGCAATTTGTCCTGCGGGTAATTGTTTTTATAAACGCTTTTTATAAGGTTACCTA
>CAKQSU010000357.1 GCA_934273135.1 uncultured Clostridia bacterium | reverse complement strand
TAGCCCTATATTCGGCGTTAGCCGTTTCGTCGGGATAGGTACCGAAGTCCATAGGAACGTTAGCGGTTTCGCCTTTTTTAACGGCGAATTTACCAGTGATGACATCGGCAGAAAGCCCTGCGGACTCGCCCGATTTATACAAAGCGACAAAATCGAGGAAGTACACCTTCGAAGCGTCGCCTACCGAAGTAAGCTTGTATTCTTCACCTACTTTTTCGTAAACAAACGAACGCTTAAAATACGGATTAGCAAATGCCGCGTTCATGGATTTTATCAAAGTCGCTGCCTGCGTTGCCCCCGCAAACTGTGTAAACCAACCTTCGGTGCCGGCAACGTAAGAGTGAATTTCACTGTCTATTACGGAGATTTCGGAAGGGCTGCCTCCGTCCTCTGCCTTAAGCAAAGCGTGGTCGGCAATTATTGCAGGACCGCCCGCGCCGATAAGCTCGGAATCCTTAATAACCGTACCGGTGCTGCCCCAACTATAAACGATTACGTTAAACGAGTCGTACGCCTTACATTTTTCTATCTTCGTACCCGTAGAATAGTTCGGGAAGTAGTTGATATACCAACAGTTAGAAATGTTGTTATAGAAGTGAACGCCCTTATAGCCTACTTTTGCCATAATAATGCCGCCGGACTTATTCGTGTCTTCAACTCTCGGCGCGTTGCCTATGAGGTTAAGGTTTTTAAAGCAAGTTTCTTCCTTGTCGTTTGCTACGTCGACAAAAAAGAGTTGTGCGTGCGACTGAAAGTTTTCGCTCTCGGCGACATTATTTTTATTGTCGGGGCGAACGACGAGCGGGATTGCCGAAGCGTCAAGCGTAAAGTAGTTGCCTTCGAGCGTGAACGTTTCGTTTTCCGCAACGTTCCTATAATACACGCAAGCCCAATCGCATAAGGAGTTTAAAGCTTTATCCTTGTCTGCGTCGCCGGGCTTAATATCCTCTTTCTGTATCAAAAGCCCCGTAGCCAAATCTTCGATTGTTATGGAAATGTTTTTCTGTAAAATAACGTTGCTCGGGAAGTAATCAACGTCAATTCCGTTAGCCTCTTTGAAGGTTTTCCAGCTCGAGTTTTCGTTGTCTACCATCGTAGCTCCGTAATTGTTGTTTATAACGGACAATTCTTTCGCGTCGTAAACGTTGAAGCCGTCCACAACCTCAACCGTCATTTTCGCCGTATAGTTCATTACGTTTTCTTTTTGCTTATCGGTAAGCCCCGTCGGAACTACTGAAATTTCAAAAGTAGAACCGATTGCGCCTTCCGCAAAGTTAATAGCGCAGTTAACGTTGTCGATTTTTTCAACGTAGTTTTCCACTTCGTCGGCGGCAACTTTAACGCTCCCGTCCGCAGTTATCCGTGTAAAGCTTATTTCGTAAGTCCATTCCGACGGAATAACGGGCGTTGTAAACTGTGTTCCGGGCTTTACCTTACCGAAGGTAACGGCAGGCATAACGACAAAGTCATTGTCCGCGCCGACTTTAAGCGTTGAAGTCTTGTCGAAAAATTCGTTTTTCTTGTTCGTTTTTACGCCCTTGTTTTTCGTATATAGCGCGTATTCGGCGTTCTGCGACACACCGGTGACTACAACCTTTTCTTCTGCGGAACTGCTTGACGAACCCGAATCGCTTACGGAACCGCTATCGGAAGAAGAGCTGCTCGAATCGTCGGGATTGAC
>CAKQSU010000356.1 GCA_934273135.1 uncultured Clostridia bacterium | reverse complement strand
GACAAAAGAATTTTTTTCATCCTTTTGTAGATACGCCGTCAAAACGGCGCGTTTAACCTCAAAACGCCCCCAAACTTCGGCAATGTAAAACTTTTCAAAACTTCTTGCCTTAAACCCGTTGAAGAGCGCGTCGTAAGAGCGCGGGTTGAGCGCAAAAAGCATAATTCCGTCGGTGTTGGTATCAAGTCTGTGGCAAAAAAGCGCGGACGGAAATTCGCCCTTTATCTCGCTAAAGACCTCTTCCGAACTAATGCCTTTTCGCTTATCGACGGCGACGATGTTTTCGTCCTTATAGATAACGCCGTAAGCGGCGCGCCTTTCGCCGTCAAAATAACAGACAACGATGTCGCCGGGCGACAAAAGAATATCGGAAGAAGTCCTTTTGCCGTTGACCTTTATGTCTTTTTTTCTCAAAAGCTTACAAAACGCCGCATAAGAAAGCCCGCCCGCGTAAAAATCGAGCAAAAATTCCGACAATTTTTCTTTTTTTTCGGCTACAAAGGTCTTCATGGCGTGTTGTTTTTTATTCCTCGATAAGTTCTCTTACTTTGCTTTTCGTGAGCGAATTTTTTTCGAGCTGAGAAGCGACGCTTGCGTGGTCGATAAACTTATCGGCTATGCCGAGAGAAGTTATTTTAGGCGCAATACCGTTTTTTACGTAAAATTCCGCCACGAGCGAACCGAAACCGCCTATCAAAGAATTTTCTTCAAGCGTAATTATTCTTCTATACGATATCGATTTAAGATAATTTTCGTCAAGCGGCTTTATAGTGCGAGCGTTCACGACTTCGGCATTTGTTCCGTCTGCGGCTTCGAGCGCGATTTTCAACATTCTTGCGCCCGCGGCGAGAACAACCGCGCCCTCTCCGCTCTTTTCCTTATTCCAAAGTTCGGCTTCAAAAGGCTTTATTTCGCCTATGTTTTCAACCCTGCCGTTCGGATATCTTATCGCGACGGGAGAAGAAAGTTTAAGCGCGTAATTAACGGCAAGTTCGAGTTCGCGCGCGTCTTTGGGCGCGATTACGGTCATATTCGGGATATGCGTAAGGAAGGAAATATCGAAAACGCCTTGGTGCGTACAGCCGTCGGACCCGACGACGCCCGCCCTGTCAATAAGAAATATCACGGGCAAATTCTGCAAGCAAACGTCTTCGATAATCTGGTCGTAAGCGCGCTGTAAAAAAGTCGAATAAATACAAACGAAAGGTCTTAAACCCGCTATCGCAAGCCCGGCGGCATAAGTTACACAGAATTCTTCGCTTATTCCGACGTCCAAAAGCCTATCGGGGAAGTTTTCTTTTAGTGCGTCAAGTCCCGTTCCGAGAGCCATTCCCGCAGTCAAAAACACTGCTTTTTCATTTGTTTTTACAAGTTCGACGGCAAGACTTCCGACTTTTTTTGAAAAAGTGTTATCGGAACAGGAAAGATGAGCGGAAACGCCGTGGTAAAATTCCGAGGATTTTTCGGCGGGAAGATAGCCTTTGCCTTTTTGAGTTTTTATATGCAAAAGAGTAGCCCGCGGAGAGGACTTGAAATCGGAAAACAACCTGACAAGAAGCTTAACGTTATGCCCGTCGAACGCGCCGACGTATTTTACCCCCACCGTATCGAGCATTCCGTAAGAATCAAGCGAGCGTTTGAACGCCGCCTTTATTCTTTTAAGCCAACGCCCCAAAAAATTCCAACCGACAAGCT
>CAKQSU010000355.1 GCA_934273135.1 uncultured Clostridia bacterium | reverse complement strand
TACGGCGTGGGCGGTATAGAATATTACGACGAACCGGGCGACGAACTCGAAAGAGCTTCGAAGGGGTCGTCGCTTACTCTTGCGGAACTTTTGCGTGTTGCAAGGCTTTTAAAAAGCGCGAGGATAATCAAAAACGCCTTTACGTCCGTAAACGACGAAGAAATAACGCTTTTACCCGCGATTGCGAACTGTATTTATTGCGACCAATATATCGAACAAGAAATTTTCGAAAAGATACTTTCGGAAGACAAGGTTGCCGATAACGCTTCGGTCAAGCTTTCGGAGATACGAAAGAACATAAAACGCTTAAACGAGCAGATTCGAGCCGCGCTCGGCAATATTATAAAGGATTCGTCTAAGTATCTTCAGGACAACATCGTCACGATGCGCGGGGACAGATACGTCGTACCCGTGAAAAACGAATACAGAAGCCGCGTTAAAGGCTTTGTCCACGACCAGTCGGCAACGGGGTCCACGGTGTTTATTGAGCCTGTGGAAGTTCTTGAATTAAACAACCGTCTGCGTTCTGCTACGATTGAAGAACAGCTTGAAATCGAAGAAATAATCAGGGATTTGTCGCATAAAGTCGGGCTTATCGCCGAAAGACTTTATTATGACGGAGAACTTTGCGAAGAACTCGACGAGTTTTGCGCCCGAGCCGAATACGCGCAAAAGATAAGGGGCGTAAAGCCGATCGTGAACGACAAAGGGATAATCGATATAAGAATGGGCAGACACCCGCTTATAGACGCTAAAAAAGTCGTTCCCGTAACGCTAAAATTCGGCGACGATTGCAATTATTTGCTTATAACCGGTCCTAACACGGGCGGCAAAACGGTAACGCTTAAAATGGTGGGGCTGTTTTCGCTGATGGCGATGAGCGGAATGTACTTGCCCGCCGCGCCCGATACGCGCGTTTCCGTGTTCGATGAGGTTTTTTGCGACGTAGGGGATGAACAAAGCATAGAACAGAACTTGTCTACATTCTCGTCACACATAAAAAATATAGTCGAAATTACTTCGGAAGCGAATTCTAAAAGTCTTGTTTTAATCGACGAAATTGGCGCGGGGACCGACCCGGACGAGGGCGCGGCGTTAGCGCAAGCCGTGCTTGAAAAACTTTTGGACGAAAAGTCTTTCGGGATAATAACCACTCACTATTCGCGGCTTAAAGAATACGCTTACACCGATAAGCGCATAAAAAACGCAAGCATGGAGTTTGACCCCGTGACTTTTGCGCCGCTTTACAGAATCAACGTGGGCGCGCCCGGCAGCTCGAACGCGCTTGAAATCGCAAAAAGGCTCGGGCTTGACGAGGATATCTGCAAAAACGCCGTCGAACTTTTAAGCGACGATAAGCTTTCGTTTGAACAAGTGCTTAGGGAAGCCGAAAAGACAAGGCAGAAAGCGAAAGAAGAGCTTGACGAGCTTGAAAAGATTAAAGCCGAAACGGTTGAAGAACGCGATAAGGTCGTTGCGGAACGCGAAAAACTTTCCATCGAAAGGCAAAGGCTTTTTGAAAAGGCGAAAGCGGAATCCAGAAGGGTCGTAAGCGAAAAGCTGTTGGAAGCAGAGGAACTTGTCGATAAGATTAAGGAAATTTTAGACAAAGACGAGATTTCAAGCGCCGACATTATAACGGCAAGAACGCTTAAAAACAAACTTGAAGAGAAAAAATACAATCTCGAAGAAAAGGAAACTTTTGAAACGACGGA
>CAKQSU010000354.1 GCA_934273135.1 uncultured Clostridia bacterium | reverse complement strand
AAAAAGATTGCGGTATCCGCGGGCGAAAGATACGTTATAACGCTTGCCGTTCAAGCAAAAAGTTACTTCGGAATAATTTTCGCCGATTCGAGCGACAACGTGGTATATAAAAATATGGTAAAGAGCCAAAATCTTAACACATACTATGACTCGATAGAAGTAACCGTTCCTGCGAACGCGACCACGCTTTACGTTTCTTCGCGTAATCCCGTGGAAGCAAAGATACAAAAAGTTGCGACAAAAACTTACTATACGTTGACGGATATTTCCAAAGAACTCACTCTTGCGTGCTTCAATTGCGGACAATTCCATTATGCGGACGAAAAAAATCCGCTCACCGCAAACGAGTACTTTGCTAACTGGAAAAAGATGATAACCGACGTAAACGCGGACATTTTCTCGTTTGAGGACGTTATCAATACAAATATCGCAAACGACAAAATAACCGAAAACATTACGGATAAAAAAGGCGCAGTCGTTAACGACAACGTAAACAGCGTGCTTAACGCAAATAGCGGCGCGACCATGTATAATCTGGGCGGCGCGGCTTCGTGTCTCAGGTTTTCAAGCAAGATAAAACCCGAAACAATGAATATAATCCCGCTCACCTATTCGGGCATTGTCAACGGCAGCGAAAAGATAACTCAAAGATATTACGCCGTTCGCGCCGTGTATGAGCTTTGCGGCAAACAAGTTGCTTTTTATTCCGTTCACCTTTGCGCAGACGGACACATGGGCAGCGATACCGCGGTTGCGAAAACCGTAAGAAAGGCGCAGTATGAAGGCATTATCGAGGATAGTAAACGCTTCGACGGCGTGGTTATCCTCGGCGACTTCAACCCGAGCCAGACCGACGAGTACGAAGTTTTTAAAACGAGCGGATTTTCGATGGTAAACGACGGAACTATATTTACGCTCCGCGGCAATATTCCGGCTGACAATATAATCGTGAAAGGGTTAAACTTGAAGAGCCACGCGCTCATAGATAGTTACGTTTTAAACACCGATCACTTCGGGTTTAAAGCCGTCGTCACGGTAAGATAACGCAAGCTTTTTAAAGGAAGATAAATTATGAAAATGTTTAATAAAAGAGTTATAGCTTTACTTCTTGCCGTGATTACGGTTATATTCGTCGCTTCTTGCCAAAAGGCGGAAGAAAAAAACGAGGGGATAACGCTTACGGAATATTCAACTCCCTTAGAGTTCCACACGAGCGCGCAAGCCGAATATATTTACGGTGAAAGACCGTTGTTTCTCGATATCTCCATTGACGGCAAAACGGAAAAATCCCGCCCGGAGGCAATCACCCTCACTTGGGAAAATTCTAAGACTTGCGAGTATTATTCCGTATACCTATCCGAAAACGCCGATATGAGCGGCGCGGAAGAGTATGCGACAAAGGGCGAAAGCGTTTCGCTTTATAACCTTAAAGCGGCGACTAAATATTATTGGAAAGTAAAAGAAGCTTTAAAAGACGGCAAAGAAAGCGCGGTCGGAAGCTTCACTACGGCGGAAGGTCCGCGCAACCTCTATATCGACGGCATTACGAACGTGCGCGACGTGGGCGGTTGGAAAACTCAAAACGGCACGCGCGTTAAACAAGGGCTATTGTTCCGCGGCGGCAGACTTAACGAGAGTTACCCCGATGGCTGGGTCAAGGGCGGCGACGATACGGGTTATAAAGTTAATCCGGAAATCACTGCGGATGGTATAAAGG
>CAKQSU010000353.1 GCA_934273135.1 uncultured Clostridia bacterium | reverse complement strand
AGATAAACCAGACGCTTTCCATTTACGATTCGTCAATCGACAGCGGAAACGGTGCTTTGAACGTCGTTTTGATGGAAAAAAGCCTGAAATGCGCAAGCGAGCATATAAGGCTAACTTGCGTTGCGGACGGCTCCAGACTCGATTTTATGGCGGAAGGATATATTTATTCGCTGTTCGGCAACCTTATGGACAATGCGATAGAAGCGTGCATGCAGGTGGACGAAAGCAAGCGAACGATAAATATCCGCGTGGGCGCGGAAGGCGACGTTTTGAAAATTTCCGTGTACAATTATTTTAAAGGAAACCTCGTTTTTGACGGCTCGCTCCCGTCTACCACAAAGGAAAACAAGCATTACCACGGCTTCGGCTTAAAATCCATTCGTTACGCGGTCGAAAAATACGGCGGAAAAATGGAAATTTGCCCGAGCGGCAATATCTTTGAAATAAAAATCGAAATCCCGTTGCCGAAAACGGACGAAAAAATTGTTTGATATAACTGTCCGTTTTGCAATTTTGTGAAAATCTCAATTTAGCGAAACAAAAACTCGGCTTGCTTTATTTTGCAGGTCGATTTTTTTTGCCGAAAATCTCTTAAAGCGACTTTAATGGCGAAAAACAAGACGTTTACGTCAAAGCGTATTGACGGAAAATTAAATTTTGTTTAAGATAAAAAAGCCGAACGTATACTGTGGTTCGAAAAAAAATAAGGAGTAAGTTATGCAAAAAGAATCAAAAAAAGCTTTCTTACCGGCGGAAGCGGCGATAATAGTTTGCAGCGCAGACGTTATCGTGACTTCGGACGGTATTGAAACGCCGGACTGGAATTTGGAGGAACTGTTATGAAAAAGATTTTTGCGGTAATTGTTTGCGCGCTCATGCTGTTCGTTTCTATCGGAATCGTTCCGCAAATGACGGGAGCGTTTGCAACCGAAAAGCTATTCAATGAAATGAGCGTTAATCTTGCCGAAAACATATCCGTTAAGTATTACGTTTCAGATACTCTTCCCCAAAACGCCTACATGGTGGCTTCGATGACGGATAAAAACGGAGAAGTTATAAAAACTACGAGAATAGACGATTATTCGGTTGCGAATAATCAAAAGGTTTTTGTTTACAAGGGGGTTGCCCCTCAATTTATCGGGCAAACGATAACAGCCGTTTTATACGACGGTGACGGACAACAGCTTGAGAAATTAGAAAAAAGCGCGTCGCAATACCTTACGGAAGTAATAGGCAACGGTGCGGCGGGCAACAAAATGGGCAACGAAAAGTTTTCCGCGCTAAAAGCCCTTGCGGCAAACATGTACGACTACGCACAGGAAGCGCAGAATTATTACAAAGCAAACGGCGGCACTTACGAATTAAACGACCTCGGCGGCGATATAACCGCGTTAGGGCTGACAACGCAAGCTTATGAATTGCCGGCTCTCGGCAACGTTGAAAAAGCCGAAAACCTCGGTTGCAAAATCAAATCGGCAAGATTGTATCTTGATAACGACATATCGCTGAAAACAACCGCCGACCTTAACAGACAAACGGCAAGCGGCGTAACGGCGGTTGCGGACGGCGTTAATTTGCAAGCGGACATTATTCGTAACGACGGGACTTGCGTTGCCGCGGTGAAAATACCCGCCGCGCTCGTGAATGACAGCATTAAAATTACTCTTTTGGGCGAAAACGAACAAATTCTGACGGAATTAACCATTCGCGCCGCCGACTACATAGCGG
>CAKQSU010000352.1 GCA_934273135.1 uncultured Clostridia bacterium | reverse complement strand
CGCCTTCTGCAAGGTCCTACGGGGCAGATTGTCGAAGGCTCGATAAGATTCAAGGCTTACGACTTTTTGCGCGACGAGGACGGCAATTTCGTCCCCGAATACGAAAAAGACGAAAACGGCAAGATTAAGTTCGAAACCGTTTTAGATAAAGACGGCAAACCCGTTTTAAACGACGACGGAAGCGAAAAACGCCACGCCGTTGTTAAAAAGGACGAGAACGGTCTCCCCGTTTACGAAAAGGAAGAAAAGGTCTACGATATCGCAAAAATGCCGATGAAAGAAATGTATCGTCTCCGCGGCAGACAGATGTCTATGGTTTTCCAGGAACCGATGACTTCCTTAAACCCTGTTTTCACGATAGGCGAACAGCTTGACGAGGTAACCCTCCTTCA
Organism: uncultured Clostridia bacterium; assembly: GCA_934273135.1. Classification (GTDB taxonomy): domain Bacteria; phylum Bacillota; class Clostridia; order Christensenellales; family Borkfalkiaceae; genus UBA4636. Next base: position 1,338 of record CAKQSU010000352.1, on the reverse strand, counting down.
CGTCCCCGGCGCGTCAAAAGAATACGCTAAAAAACGCTCGATAGACATGCTTAATACCGTCGGTATCGCAATGTCGGAACGCGTTTACGCCGCTTACCCGCACGAGCTTTCCGGCGGTATGCGCCAAAGGGTTATGATTGCAATGGCACTTGCTTGCGAACCTCGTCTTATCATTGCCGACGAGCCGACCACCGCGCTCGACGTTACCATTCAAGCCCAAATCTTGCAACTTTTCAACGACTTAAAAACAAAGATAAACGGCTCGATTTTGCTTATCACTCACGACCTTGGCGTCATTGCCGAAATGGCTGATTACGTCGTAGTCATGTACGCCGGCAGAATTATCGAACAAGGCACCGCTTCGGAAATTTTCCATAACCCGTGCCACCCGTACACGCAGGGCTTGCAGAAATCAAAGCCGACAATGAAGTCGGACGGAACCACGCTTTTCAATATCCCGGGCAACGTCCCCAACCCCATCGATATGCCCGACTACTGCTACTTTAAGGAGCGTTGCGACAAATGCGTCGCAAGATGCTCGGGCGAATATCCTTGCATGGTCAAGATTAGCCCCACGCACTTCGTTGCGTGCCACCTTTACGATTCGGAGGCGAAAAAATAATGGAAGAAAACAAAATATTCGCTCCGAACGGAGACTTTTCCGGTTTTGACGACGTAAATGAAAAGGAAGAGGAAATCGCAAAAAGGGAAGCGAAAATCAAAGAGGACGAAGTTTTACCGCCCGACGAAAAGGCAATACTCGAAGTTCGTCACCTTAAAAAGTATTTTACCCTCAAAAAGACCGTCACGGGCAAACCGTTATCGCAACTTCGCGCCGTAGACGACGTTTCCTTCAAAATTTACCCTGGCGAAACGCTCGGCATCGTCGGCGAATCGGGCTGCGGCAAGACCACGATGGGCAGAACCATCTTAAAGCTTCACCAGCCGACAGCGGGTCAAATTTTCTTTAAGGGCGTAGACATTGCAAAATATACGCAAAAACAAATGAATCCTTTGCGTACCGATATGCAGATTGTCTTTCAGGACCCCTATTCCTCGCTTCCCCCGAGAAGTACCGTCGGCGACATCTTAGCTGAACCCGTAAAGGTGCATAAGATTGTCCCGAACGGCGAAATAAAGCAATACGTTCTCGACTTAATGGACAAGTGCGGTTTAAGGGATTACTATTACGAGAGATACCCGCACGAATTTTCGGGCGGTCAACGTCAGCGTATCTGTATCGCTCGCGCGCTTTCCGTCAACCCCGATTTCGTCGTTTGCGACGAACCCGTTTCCGCGCTCGACGTTTCTATTCAGGCGCAGATTATCAATCTTTTG
>CAKQSU010000351.1 GCA_934273135.1 uncultured Clostridia bacterium | reverse complement strand
CAGCCTGCCCGCGTCGAGGATTTGCAAGAACAAATGTATTATGTTAAGATGCGCCTTTTCTATCTCGTCAAACAATATTATGGCGTTGGGGTTTTTTGCGACGAACCCGGTAACGTTGCCCTCGCTGCCGTTTTTATAAACCTTGTCCGACCCGGCGAATTCAAAGTTGGATTCCTTGTCCGAATACTCGCTCATGTCGAATCTTCTGAACGGCAAGGAAAGAACTTCCGCGCTCTTTTCGGCAAGGAAGGTTTTGCCCACTCCCGGAGGACCGGCAAACAGGAAAACCCCGCGCGGCTGTTTGGTCTTTGTGGCGGTTATGCGATTGAATTCGGCGTTAAAATACCCGCCTATAAAAGTATTGACGGCGGCGTCCTGCCCGAAAATGTCTTTGAGAAGCTCGTTTTGCGCCTTTTTAACCTTGCTCACAAGGTCGGCAAGCCCGCTCGCGCCTATCTTGTTGTTCTTTTTCGCCTTTTTTTGGGGCGCGCCCGTACCCGTTTCCTTTTCGCCCTTTTTAAACGTATCCGTCGAGAAGTCAAACGGGTCGTCGGTCTTTTTCGCGGATTCCCCCTCTTCGTCGTCCGTTCCTAAAAGCGACGAGCGGCGCAAAAGTTCGTCGAGGTCCAATGCCCCGCCGCTTCCGCCGTCTTTGTTTTCTTCTTCGTCGTCGGCTTCGTCTGCCGATACCCGGCTTGTCGGATCGGTTGCGGAAAGTTGAGAGAGAATTTCGTCCAACTTAGCCGGACGAGCCGCCCCCGCTTTACCGACGCCGTCCGGCGCGATATCCTGCGCCGTGAACGGCAGTTTGCCGAGAACAAAATCGGAATATTCCGTAAATTCGCCTCTGTCGGGGTCATGAAGCGGCGTGCCTTGCTTTCTCAAAGAGTGTTCCATAAACGCGAACAACACGGGCGCAAAGTCACGGCAGGCGATAAGGCACAAACAGTACATATCGTAAGCCGAAACGTAGCTTCCGCAACTTTCCGAAAGCGAATAAAAATATCTCACTTCGTCGCTTGCGTCAACTCCGTTCTCGGCGTCGTAAAAGTCCGCAAGGCGCGTGTGCGCCATTATAAGCGTCGTGTCTTCGAGCGGCATTATCGACAAAAGCTTTTTCACCGCTTCGCTGTCGTCTTTTACATGCCCTTTAACGATGTTAGCCGCATAATTGCACGCCGCGATAAGGTATTTTATCGGCGTAAGCTTGTTTTCGCGCTCCCCGCCGCCGAATTCGCGAGCAAGCGCGCAGAGCTTAAAGAATAATTCGTTGTCCGTCATTTCAACCTCTTTTGTCGCCGTTTTTATCCGTTTCGGGAAACCCACGGCGTTAAACTTTCATTCTGTATATATGATAACACAAAATCAATCTATTTTCAATAGTTTTTAAACTTTTTTTCAAGAATTTTATTTTTTAAAGTTTCTCTCCGCCGATATTTCGGAAAAACACAATATACTACAATTTTCCGAAATACGAAAAATGCGCGATTATAAGTAATTCATGACGGCGGCGCGGGCTTTTAAGACTTGCTCCGCCGTTTTGTAGTCGGGATAAATCGACTTAACGCGGGCGTAAAAGCGCGCCGAATGATTCTTTTCAAGCGTGTGACAAAGCTCGTGACAAATGACGTAATCGACGACGGACGGCGGCATAAAAACGAGCGCGCGCGAAAAGTTGAGCGTGTCGCCCGCTCCGCAAGACCCCCACCTCGTCCGCGCGGAAGTAACGGAT
>CAKQSU010000350.1 GCA_934273135.1 uncultured Clostridia bacterium | reverse complement strand
GACTCAAAATCTGCCGCCCTTAAAAGCGTGCCGGTTCGAGTCCGGCCAGCGGCACCACAAAAAACAGAGAGTAGTCTTTGGCTACTCTCTGTTTTTTGAGTGATGTTTGCTTTGCAAGTGATGTTTGCCCTTGCGGGCAAATGATGTTTGCCCTTGCGGGCAAGTGATATTTGAGACACGTTAAAAGCTCGGCGAAAAACCGAGCTTTTTGTATGTTCAATAATTTAAACGGGCTTTCGATTGATTATAACGAATATTCGTCCGCTTTTTAAACCGATAAAGAACTTTCCGTCCTCGGCAATATTAGATATTCCAAGCGTAGATTCGCGCTTTATTTCACGATTTTTATACGGGTATTTCAGCCCGTAAGAGCTTTCGATAGAGCTATCGTCGATTGCGACTACGGAAATCGTTCCGCCTCTTTCCGTTTCGCCTTTAAAAGGCTTATCTGTGCAATAAAACACCGAGTTTACGGTGAAAAGCCTTGCAAAAATACCTTTCGAACAAGCTTTTCTCAAAAGCGCGAGATTGCCTAAAAAGTGGTCGTCCCTGCCGCCGCCTGCGCAAATAAAATCGACTTCTTTATAGCCGCGTTTTTCACATTCGTAAAGCGCAAGTTCCCCGTCCGTAAAATCCTTTTCCACGGGAAAAGTTTCGGCATTTAAGGGGACGTACCCTAAGGAGTCGAAGTCACCGAGAACAAGGTCGGGCTTAACGCCGATTTTTTCAAGATATCTGAGCGCACCGTCGCAACAAACGACAAAAGAGTCTTTAAACTCATATTCGCTTGGCTCGCCGTTCAAAACAATAACGGCTTTCATCTTAGTCATTCCTTAATTTTTCAATGGTTTCGTGCTTATTATTGCTTTTGAAAACGGTAGAACCGGCAACGAGAACGTCCGCGCCCGCTTCTTTTATCGCTGCGCAATTTTCCGTTGTAACGCCGCCGTCAATTTCAAGCAATATTTCTTTGTCGCAAGAATCGATAATTTTTCTTAAATATCTGACGTTTTCAAGCGTATCGGCAATAAATTTTTGTCCGCCGAATCCGGGAAAAACGCTCATTACCGTCACCATATCGCAAAGCGGCACAATGTTTTTGATTTTTTCGGCAGGCGTGTCCGGATTGATTACGACGCCGCACTTCGCCCCCGCTTGCTTAATAAGTTCAAGCGTTTCAAGCGTCTTTTCTCCGCAAGCCTCGTAATGAACGGTAACGTAATCGGCTCCCGCGGCAATGAATTTTGCAACGTATTTGTGCGGCTCGACAATCATTAAGTGAGCGTCGATTATAAGCGACGTATGTTTTTTAAGGTCTTCGATCATCTTTATGCCGAACGTGATATTAGGCACAAATACGCCGTCCATAACGTCGCAGTGAACGATATCCGCCCCAGAGTGTTCAAGTTCGGCAACTTCTTCGCCCATTTTAGCAAAGTCCGCCGAAAGAATCGACGGCGCGATTTTAATACTTTCTTTTTTCATTTTCCTTTGTTTCCTTAAAGATTTCAAGGTATCTGTCGTACCTGTCTTTTGAAATTTTTCCTTCGCTTAAAGCTTCTTTCACAGCGCAGTCCGGTTCGTGCGTATGCGTGCAATCCCTGAACGAACAAAAATTGTAAAATTCTTCAAAATCTAAGTAATAATGCGATATTTCAGAGCTTTTTATGTCAGACGTAACAACCGAAGAAAAGCCCGGAGTATCAATAATCATAAAGTCACCGACTACATGGAG
>CAKQSU010000349.1 GCA_934273135.1 uncultured Clostridia bacterium | reverse complement strand
TTCATATACTGCATAGCTTCAAGCACCGCGCGCGAGAAGAAAGCAAACCTTTCGCCGTCGTCATAGTGACCGTAAAGAGTCGGGCGACGGAAATAATATTCGTTGTCGATGAAAAGATAGGTTACGCCCTTTCTCTTATACGAGAAAAGCCCGCAATACTGATTTCTCCAGCCGACGGGAACGTTGAAGTTGCCGATATACGTAAGGTGATTTCTGTATCCCTCGTCCATTGTTCCGTAAAGGGGCAGAATAACCCTGACGTCATAGTTGCCGCGTTCGGAGATGGCTGAGGGGAGCGAGCCGATAACGTCCGCAAGTCCGCCGGTGCCGACAAAAGGATTGCATTCGGAAGCTACAAACAAAAGCGAACGCTTGCGAACAACTTCCACCTCAATATCTTTTTGTTGACTTTCGGCTTGTTCTTTATTCTCTTCGGGAACGATTTTTTCCGCTTCCTCTTCTTTTAATTGCTTTTCGGCAAGCTTTTCTTCGAGCTTTTCGTTTTCCTTTTCGGCTTTTTCAGCGGCTTTTTCTTCGAGTTTTACCTCTTCTTTATCCGTCTTTTCAAGCTTCTTTTGAGCCTTTTTCGCTACCTTTTCGGCAGTCTTTTTCTGTTTTTCATTCTTTTCGGCAGTCTTTTTCTGCTTTTCGGGCGCAAGAACGACCGTGGCTTCTTCCTTTTTTGCCGCTTCTTTCTTTTGCGTTTTTTCTTCGGTTTTTACCTTAGCTTCAGCCGCTTTTTCAATCTTTTTTTCTTCCTTTTTAACGGCAGCCGCTTCTGAATTTTTTGCTTTTTTGACTTCTTGTTTAACTTCTTCTACCGCTTTCTCTGTTGCCTTTTCGACCGCTTTAACGGTCTTTTCTGCCTGTTTTTCGTCCTTTTTGACTTGTTTTGCTTTTTTAATAGACATTTTTTTACCTCTCTTTGGCTTTTTTGGAGCCGTATTTTTTTTATGCAACCGGCTAAGACCTTTTTAGCCTTAGCCGAATGTAAACGTGTTAAAATGTATTAAATTATAGTATCTTTGGATATGTAGAACGGGTGAGTGTCCGCACCCGAAAGCACGCGCTTATCTCTCACGACTACGTTTTTGTCCGTAACCACGCAGTTAAGCGTAACGTTTTCGCCCGTAAAGGTGTTCTTCATTATAACGCTGTCGCGTATAACCGTTCCTCTGCCTACTTTTACGCCGCGGTATAAAACGCTGTTGTAAACTTCGCCCTCGATGACGCAACCGTCGGATATAAGCGAGTTTTTAACGATGGCGTTTTCGCCGTAAACGGTAGGCGCGGAGTCTTTAACCTTAGTGTAAATCCCCGCTCCGCCGAAAAGCTTTTGCATGACTTTTCTGTCCAAAAGCCCCAAGTTAACCTTGTAGAACCTTGTGAGCGACGAGATTTCTTCAAAGTAACCGTCGTGGCGATAACCCATGATTTTGAGTTCGCCGAGCTGGTTGACTATCATATCTTTAATAAAGTGCCTTTGCCCGTGCGCTATGGCGTCGCTGACGATAGAAACGAGCAAATCCTTTTTCATGAGTATTATGTTGCCGTAAAGATTGACCGTGCCTTGCATTCTCGGGTCGGTCAAAATTTCCTTCACGTTGCCCTCCCTGTCGAGCTTTAAGACAACGTTGTTTGTCCCCGAAATATCCGCGCTCTGCTTTTTGCAATAAAGCATGGTAATATCCGCGCCGGAAAGTTCGTGCTGACGGAACATCGGCGTGTACTCGACGGAA
>CAKQSU010000348.1 GCA_934273135.1 uncultured Clostridia bacterium | reverse complement strand
GAATCCTTACGGGACGAGCAAGTATTTTCAGGAGATAATGCTTACGGATATCTGTAAAGCCGACCCCGATTGGAACGTTATACTTCTCAGATATTTTAACCCGGTCGGCGCGCATGAAAGCGGACTTATCGGCGAGGACCCGGACGGCATACCCAATAACCTTATGCCGTACGTTGCGAAAGTTGCGATCGGCGAACTCAAAGAAGTGGGCGTTTTCGGAAACGATTATCCGACCCCGGACGGTACGGGCGTGCGCGACTATATTCACGTTGTCGACCTTGCAAAAGGGCATGTCGCCGCGATTGAAAAGGTAAAAACGAAAGGAGTGCATATCTACAACCTCGGCACGGGAGTCGGATATAGCGTTCTTGACGTAATCAAGGCGTTTTCTAAGGCGTGCGGGCGCGAACTTCCGTACGCAATCAAGCCCCGCCGCGACGGCGACGTTGCTTCGAACTACGCCGATTCTTCGAAAGCTAAGAGTGAACTCGGTTGGCAAGCGGAATTAAACCTTGACGATATGTGCGCTTCGTCATGGAATTGGCAAAAGAAAAATCCGCACGGGTACAAAGACTGATATGGTGTCGAAAAGAAAATTCGATTTGTACGACGGTCGGGAAGTCTATATTTATGAAATTTCTTGCGGCAATCTTTCGCTCGGCGTTCTTTCTTTCGGTGCGATTATAAATTACGTAAAGTTTAAGGGACGCGATATTGCGCTCGGATTCAATAAAATCGCCGACTATCTTGCGGCGAACGCCTACTTGGGCGCAACCGTAGGGCGGAACGCAAACCGCATAAAAAACGCAAGGTTTTCTCTCGACGGCAAAGAGTATGTTTTGACGGCTAACGAGGGAAGAAACCAGCTTCACGGCGGCGTAAGCGGCTTCGATAAAAAGTTTTACGACGTACAAACGCTTGAAAACGGCGTAGTTTTGTCGATGATAAGCCCCGACGGCGAAGAAGGCTACCCGGGAAAACTCGATTTCAGCGTTGAGTTGCAAGTCGAAAGCGATGGATTTTCCATTGTTTATCGGGCGAAAAGCGACAAAGACACGATTTTTAACCCGACGTGCCACGCATATTTCAACCTCGACGGCGAGGGAAAATCCGCGCTGAAAAACGCGCTGAAGCTTAACGCCGAATATTATACGCCGACCGATGAGGAACTTATTCCGACGGGACAAATTTTGCCCGTTATCGGTACGCCTTTTGATTTTCTTTCCGTAAAGCCTGTTGATTTTTATTTTAACGACAAGGCTTTTGCGGCGGAGGCGGCTACGAAAAACGGCTACGACCATAATTTTTTGGTTGCTCGGCACAATAACGGCGTTGAAAAGGATTTTTATATCGCTTCGATATTTTCGTCCGATAATTCGCTCGAAATGAAAATCGAAAGCGACGCGCCGGCGTTTCAGCTTTATACTTCCGGTTCGCTTAACGCAAAAAACGGAAAGAGCGGAGAGTATAAGGAAGGCTTCGGAATTTGCGTTGAGCCGCAGTTCGTGCCGAATGCGATAAACTCTTGCGTTGCCGCATTTAAAAAGCCGATTTTAAGAAAAGGCGAAGAGGGAGAAAGGACAATAAAATACACTTTTGTCGAACACGACTGAAAATTGTTTTACGTTTTTTCCGCTTGCAGACGGCTTTAATGCTTGTTTGCGGCGGAATTTTTTTATTCTTTTGGCGGCTGTCGGAATAAATTTTTCGGCGGAAGGCATACTAAAAGCGATGAAACATACTC
>CAKQSU010000347.1 GCA_934273135.1 uncultured Clostridia bacterium | reverse complement strand
GGGCGAAGTTGTTCTCTCCGATAACGGATTAAGCCCAAAATACAGTTTGCCGAAGATTTCTTCCGGTATAGAGCAAGGTCTTTACGAAAGAAAGAACGTTGACGGCAAGGCGGTTTTCTCGTTTAAAGGTCAATCCGTCAAGGTTTATTCCGCTTCGATAAGCCCGCATACTTTAACGCTTAAAGACGGCGCGAAATTCGACGACGGAAGCGTAAGCAAAACCGTAAATTCCACGGAAAACTTAGTCGGCAATGTTTCTGTAACGCCGCCCGAAAAAATGTCGTTTGTCGCTTGGGTGGACGAAGATAACCCCTCGACGCTTATAACCGATATATCCAAGTTCGTTATGCCCGACAGAGACGTTGCTATGCGCGCCGTTTTCGAAGTCGATAAATACGCTACGGCGTTTGTCGACGAAGAGATGAAGTATGACCCGATAAACACCGATAATATATCGAAGGACCCGACCGGCTGCCCGATAAACATTAGAGATAACAAGGACTTTGACCAAAAGCTTTTGAAAACTTCCTACGGGTACGGACAGGTGGTTACGGACGAAATCGCCGAAAGGGCTTTCCTGTTCAGCTACCCGCAAAGCACGAAAGCCGGCGGAAAAATCGTCCTGCGCAATCCTTTCGATTATTCAAGCGTTTCCGGTAAAAAGTCGATGAAGGTAAGAATGCAAAATCAAGGCGATGAAACGATTACCGTAAAATTCTGGCATTCTCAGGGAAGTACCGTTGCATATAGCGATAAGTACGGAAAAACTTTAACTCTCGAAAAGAACGAAAGCGCAACGTTCGTTCTGGAATTCGATTTTTCCCTCGGATACATGATAACGCACATAAGCTTTGAAACAGCCACGGAAAACGGAATAAAACTTGCGTTGACCGAGTGGATAAAGAAATGCTCTCAGACTACGCCCGACCCCGAACAGCCCGATGTGCCGGGAGAAAAAACCTATACTGCTACGATAAAAGGGAACGCAACGTTTTCGGACGGCAAAACTCAGCTTACGGCAAAAGCGGGTACGGCGATAAACGGCGTGCTTACCGGGAGCGACGCGACAAAAACTCTTGCCGCGTGGATTATCGACGACAAAACCGTGACTCTTGCGGACGGTTACTCAATGCCCGAAAAAGACGTTGTTTTAACACCGGTAGCTGTGGTCGCGAGCGGAAAAGGACTTTTCAATTTCGGTCTGCCGAGAAAGAATACCGACGGTGTTATATCGTTCGGTACGGAAGAAAACGCAATACAAAACTATTCCGCAAAATGCGTATATTACGGCGTGGACCTTATTAACGGCAGATTCGGCAGGGTTTACGAATTCGGCGAAAACGCTAAGCCTTCTTCCGACGGCACTTCGACGGGTGCTTCGTTTAGAATAATGACAAGAAACGACGTTGCCGTCGTAAACTCTACGCTTTCCTATTCGTTTAAAAACTATTCGGATAAAGAAATCGAATTCGAAGTTTATTTAAGAGGAAGCGGAAGCGACGCTTCGGCGGTGACTGCATACAAAGTCAAGCTTGCCGCGGGCGAAACGGTGACGATAGAAGTCCCCGTAACAAATTATTCAAACACGAATATTCTCACATACTTCCGTCTTGCCGAGGGTGTTGTAAGCGGAAAGATAGGCGTGAGTTTATACGTAAAATGAGGTAGTACGGCTTGCTCTTACGGGCAAAAAGTCAAAAATAAATAGAAGGAGTATTAAAATGGACACTAAAAAAAGACTTCCCGA
>CAKQSU010000346.1 GCA_934273135.1 uncultured Clostridia bacterium | reverse complement strand
ACTTCTACTTCAACGGTTATTTTATCGTTCTTGGTCGCGTCCGTAACGGTGAGCGCGTCGGAAGATTTAAGAGTCCAGCTAAACTGCGTGTAGCTCATTCCGTAACCGAACGGATACAAAACGCCGTTGTAGCGGTTGTAGTAAACGTCGTCCGCCGCGTAACCCGCCATATCGTTAGCGGGAGCATAAGAAGAAACGGAAGAAACCACGGTTTTGCCGTAAACGTTCTTGCCTCCGCCCACGTCGGTGGTAGCCAGAGCTTCGAGCTGGGTTTTGTCGCCTACTTTAAGGTCGTAAGCCGTTTCAAAGAACTTATAGCCCGAATAAATGCCCTCTTCGTAGTCAAGCGAAGCGTAGTTGGGTCCGCCGAATCTGCCGCCCGTAACGCCCGGGATTTCGTAAATAGTTCCGCTCTTGTCGGTAACGTACGTTGAAGAACCGACGTTGCTTGCGTCCGAAACGTTAAACCAGGTCGGTTCGGTGTCGAACTTGGCGGCGTAAACGTCTACGAGTCTGCCGCTCGGGTTGACTTCGCCGTTCAAGACCTGACCTAACGCCATAATGCCGTCCGCACCGGTAAGACCTATCCAGAGAATCGCGCTTACCGCATCGTCGTCTTCAAGCTCGGCAATCTCCATGGGGGATGGCGTGTTGAGTACGATTATGACTTTCGAGAATTTGCCGCTTGCTTTAACGTATTCGATGAGCGCTCTCTCGTTGTCTTCGAGCATAAGCGAATGGTCTTCTTTATTGGAGTGTCCGGGGAGACCGTTCGTCTTATTGTTTATTGTAATATCTCTCATTTCCGACCCTGTACGCGAAAAGACGATAATTGCCGCGTCGCCGTAAGCCGAAAAAGAGCTGCTTATTCCGTCCAAAAGGGCGGGGTCCGTTTCGTTAGAGGGGTTGCCGTGAGCTTTATAATAGCCTTTGAGCATCGGGTTCATTTTAAAGCCCGCACTTGAAAGGGAATCTTCGAGCGTTTTGCTTCTTGACGAGCTTCCGCCGCCCGCGCCGCCGCCGGCTTGCAGAATGTTGTCGCTGTGTTCGCCGAAAACGCTTATACTTCTTTCCGTACCCGAAAGCGGCAACGCACCCCTGTTTTTCAAAAGTACCGCGCCTTCGCCGGCTATCTTGATATTGAGTTCGGAAGCCGCGTCCTGCTCCTCCTCAAAAGTTGCAAAATCGGTGTAGTAGTTCTTTTTGGTAAGTTCCGCCGCGTCCGCTCTTAAAGAAGCCGCTACCGAAGAAACGCCTATCACCGCGCCGAGAGCTATCGCGCCTAATGACGCAAAAACCCTCTTGTGAGTCTTGAATGATTTCATTCTTGTACCTCCGTTTTTTTTCGAGTGCTTTTTGCCTCGTGTAAACAATATAGCACAAAAATGAAAACGGCGGAGCATTTTGTCAAAACTCCGTCGTTTTTTTAGTTAAATCGGTTTTTAAAGTAAAATTCGGTGCGTTTTTAGTAAAATTCGGTAGCTTTCTGCCTTGCCTTAACTTTTAACGGGAAATATCGCATTGACGGTGAAGGTATCGTCCGTCACTTCAAAAACCATGTTCCCGCCGTACTTTTCGACGACGTAACGCATACTTCTCACGCCGAAGCCGTGGTAATCCTTGTCGGCTTTAGTCGTTTGAGGAAGTTCGTCGCGAAAGGTTACGCGCTCGGTTAAGTAGTTGGAAATTCTCACGCTTACGATGTTGCCGCGTTTTTTAACGTACAGGCTTATCGTTCTATGCTCTTCGCCCGCCTTTACTACGCT
>CAKQSU010000345.1 GCA_934273135.1 uncultured Clostridia bacterium | reverse complement strand
AAACACGCCTTTGCCGAACAAAAAGTAAACGCCGAGCGCACCGATTATTCCGCCCAAAACCCCGCCTATAGCACCGCTAATCGTCTTTTTCGGGCTAATCTTTTCGCAAAGCTTAGGACCTTTCACGGTGGAACCGACAAGGTATGCGGCGGTGTCCGCGCAAGTGGAAACGACGATTATCATGAGTAGCCCCACAAAGCCTTTAGGGTCTTCGTACGAGTTGATTATCATGAGCGGGAGCAAGAAGCCCGACGGGTAGCACAGCGCGAAAAGCGACGTGCCTACGGCGGAAAAGTCCGTTGTTTCGAACTCGAAAACGAGCGACGAAAACAAAAGGACGACGGCGGCGACGGTTATCGCAAAAACCGCGGATATCGACAAAAAAGTATACACGGGCGTTACGGAAAGCGCGAACGCAAAAACAACGGCTTTCTGAAAAACCGTAAGTCTACCATTGAGCGCGCGCAAAAGCTCGAACGAACCGAACGCGCAAAACGCGAATATTAAAATATCGAACAGCCTCACGTCTACGAATTGACGAAGCAAAAACGAGCCGACGACGGCTGCAACTATAAATATTGCCGTGATACTTCTTTTTAACATTATTTTTCTTCGGGTTTTTCGCCCGTTCCTCCGAATCTGCGGTCCCTGCCGCAATACCATTCAAGAGCTTTGTCAAATTCTTCCGGTGTGAAGTCGGGCCACATAACGGGCGTAAAGTAAAGCTCGGCGTAAGCCGACTGCCACAGCAAAAAGTTACTCAGTCTCTGTTCTCCGCTCGTGCGTACGACCATATCTACGTCCGGCAAATCGGACGTATAAAGGAGGGCGGAAAATTCCTCCTCCGTCAGTTTTTTCCCGTTTTCGACGGCTTTATTGACGGCGGAAAGAATTTCCCCGCGCGAGCCGTAGTTAAAACAAATATTAACTACGCCTTTCTTATAATCCTTTGTTTTTTCGAGCGCGGCGTTTATCTTTTTAATTCTGCGCCCGTCGAGCAGCGAAAGGTCGCCCGAGATTTTGAGCCTCAATTGATTTTTGATAAGCTTAGGCAAAAGTCTGTCGAGCGCGCTCATCATAAGGCTCAACAATTTTTTGATTTCTGCTTGCGGGCGCGACCAGTTCTCGGTCGAAAGCGCGTAAAAGGAAACGACTTTAACGCCCCTATCTATCGCGCGCTTAACGAGCGGTTCGAGGACTTCCACCCCCTTCATATGCCCGTAATTACGCGATTTTCCTCGCGCAGTCGCCCATCTGCCGTTGCCGTCCATTATAAACCCGACGTGCAAAGGGACATTCCTTTCCATCAGACGGTAAGAACTTCCTTTTCCTTTTCGGCTTGAAGTTTTTCGACCGTCGAAATAGCGTTCTTAGTCGAATCTTCCACTTCCTTTTCGTAAGAAGTGTATTCGTCCTCGGTTATTTCCTTTGCCGTTTTCATCTTCTTAAAGACGTCAAGCGAATCGCGGCGGATATTGCGGACGGCGACTTTGCAGTCCTCGCCCATCTTTTTAACCTGTTTGCTTATTTCGATACGTCTTTCTTCCGTCAAATCGGGGAAAACAAGGCGGATAACGCTGCCGTCGTTAGTCGGCGTAATACCTATATTAGATATAAGGATAGCCTTTTCGACGTTCTTTAAAAGCGATTTGTCCCACGGCGCGATTACAAGGCACTTGCCGTCCTGAACGGATATGTTGCCGACCTGGTTAACGGGCGTAGGCTGACCGTAAAAGTCAACGAGAATTTTGTCGAGAACGTGCGGATTTGCTC
>CAKQSU010000344.1 GCA_934273135.1 uncultured Clostridia bacterium | reverse complement strand
GTTAAGCCCGGAATATTCGAGTTTTTCCTCTTCGCCGTCCGACTTTACCCTTACGCCGGTTTCGTAGTTTCTTACGGCGGCGACCGTGTAAATGTCGATTTTATCAATCTTCATTGCGGCGACTTTTTCGACGGCGGCGTTCATTTCCGCCATGGCGTTAAGCCCCGAAAAGGCTATGCAGTCCGTTTCGTCCTTACAATAACCGAATTTTTCGTAAATTGACATAAGAACGTCGAAAACGGATACGCCTATCGAATTATAATAGCAAACCATTTCGGCAAAAAGCATGCTTGCTACCACAGCGTCCTTGTCGCGGGCGTGAGTGCCGCGCAGATATCCGCAACTTTCCTCGAAGCCGAAAACAAAGGTGCCTTTGCCGCTTTCTTCCGCTTCCTTGATTTTTTCGCCTATAAACTTAAATCCTACGGGCGTTTCTTTCAATTCGACGCCGAACCCGTCGGCTACGGCTTTGGCTAAGCCCGTGGAAACAAAGCTTTTTACCGCAAAGCAATCGGGCGTAAGCTTGTTTTCCTGCTTTAAGCGGGTCAGAACGTAGTTGAGCAAAAGCACGCCGACCTGATTGCCACTTAAAGCCCGGAATTCGCCCTCTTTGTCGCGGACGGCTACGCCTAAGCGGTCGCAGTCGGGGTCGGTGCCGAAAACAACGTCGGCTTTTATCTTGTTTGCAAGCTCTATCGCCATCGAAAGCGTTTCTTTATATTCGGGGTTGGGAACTTTTACGGTGGAAAATTCCGTGTCGGGTTTGCACTGCTCTTCGACGACGGTGGCTTTTATGCCTAACTTCTTTAAAACCGTCGTTACGGGAATAAAGCCCGTGCCGTGTACCGGCGTATAGACGAGCTTAATCTTTTTACCCTCTTGTTTTACGGCTTTTTTAGACAAGCAAAGCTTCAAAAGCTCGGCATAATACTTGCGTTCGAAAAATTTCCCTATCACCTTAACGCCGTAGCGTTTTGCTTTTTCGACGCAATCGAAGGCTATGCCGTCAACCGAAAAATAATCGGTGATTTTTTTGATGTACCCGACGACTGTTTCGGTGGCTTCGGGCGACATTTGCGCGCCGTCCTCGCCGTAAACCTTGTAGCCGTTATACTCTTTCGGGTTATGGCTTGCCGTTATCATTATTCCGGCGAAGCAATCGAGCTTTCTTACCGCGTAGGAAAGCATCGGCACGGGACGCGGCTCGGCGTAAAGACGGACGGTTATTCCCTCTTTCACCAAAACGCCCGCGGCGGCAAGCGCAAACTCGGTCGATTTTCTGCGAGTATCGTAGGATATGGCGACTCCGCGCTTAACGGCGTCTTCTCCGCTTGCCTTTATATACTCCGCAAGACCCTTAGTAGCGCGCTTTACGGTGTAAACGTTCATCATGTTCGTTCCCATACCGATTAAGCCGCGCATGCCGGCAGTGCCGAATTGAAGCTCCGCGCCGAAACGATATTCTTTTTCTTTCTCGTTCTGCTCGATAGCTTTAAGCTCGTCCGCGCCCTCTTTCGAAAGAGCCGGACTTAAAATCCAATTTTCGTATTCTATCCGGTAATTCATATATGCCCCTTTGTTTCCGTTTTAAAAGCGGAAAATCAATGTATTGTTTCAATATATATATTATATATAATCTCGCCTTTATCCGCTTTATCCGCGGTTTTATCTGCAGTTCGACAGGAAAGCGCGAAGATTGCCGAATTTTATCGCGTTTATATCGCTTTCTTTGTAGCCAAGCTTTGTTAAGCCGTTTTCGAAACGCTCTTCAAAAC
>CAKQSU010000343.1 GCA_934273135.1 uncultured Clostridia bacterium | reverse complement strand
ACCGTACCCTGCTACAACTCGGCGGAATATATGGAAAAATGCGTCGCTTCGCTCCTTAAAGGCGGCGACAGAGTAGAAATCATCATTATAGACGACGGCTCCAAGGATGCAACCGGCGAAATCGCCGACCGTCTTGCGGCGGAAAACCCGAACATTATAAAAGTCGTTCATCAGGAAAACGGCGGACACGGCGAAGGCATAAACCAGGGCTTGAAGAACGCTACCGGCAAATACTTTAAAACCGTTGACAGCGATGACGCTTTGAGCGAGGACTTCCCTGCCTTCCTCGACAAGCTCGAAAATATCGACGCAGACCTCGTTGTGACCAACTATCGTTATGTTTACGACGACCCGACCAAAAACCACAGCATTTGTTACGACAAGATTTTCAAGGAAAACAAGGTCTTAACGTGGGACGAAACGGGAAAGTTCGGCATTACGCAGTATTTGACAATTCATTCCTGCACATTCCGCACCGAAACGATGCGCGAATCGGGAATGGTTCTCCCTAAGCACATATTCTACGAAGACAATCAGATGATTTGCACCGTTCTCCCCAAAGTTCGCAAAATCGCCTACTTTAACTATGACCTCTACCTTTACACGATAGGAAGAGAAGGTCAGTCCATGCAAGAGGATATTTTTATAAAGAGGTACAATCACCAGATTACCGTCGCGATAAACTCCTTTAAGGCGTGCAGGCTCTTAGAACTCAAAAAGGTGAGCAAAAAGCTTTACGATATTTTGTATCACGAATTGTATATGCTTATAGGCGGTTCCATAATTTACGCAAGAAAGAACGGCAGCGAACAAGCCAAAGCCGACCTTGAAAATATGTGGAAAGAAATGTTTGCTTCCGACGAAGCCTCCGCAAAAAAGCTACGCTATCATTCGTCGCTCAAATTCATCGCGCCCGACAACGCTTTCGGCAGATGGATGACGAAAATTGCGGCTAACCTCGCCCACAAAAAGGTCGGGTTCAACTAAAATGAACAAATTAACCTACGACGACGTTATAAACAGAATAGGATTTTTCAGAAACAAAGCCAACTTATCGGCAAGAGAAACGAGTTTAAGGCTCGGGTATAGCGAACAATTCGTGAAGAGAATCGAAAACAAAAGCGTTGAACTCAAAGTTTCTACCTTGCTTGATTTTCTCGACATAGTCGGCATTACCGCGCAAGACTTTTTCTATCTCGGAACAAATTACAACAAGGACGATAAAGAATTGCTCGAAGCTTTCGGCGCATTGTCGGATAAAAACAAAGAAACGATAATGACGCTTATTAAAAGCTTGAAGTGACAGCATAAAACGCCGAACGTAAAAATTACGCGCGGCGTTTTTCGTTTGCCTTGTTTACATTATCCTTATGCGAACAAACCTATAATATAATAAATAAGCCCCGTGGCGACGGAAGCGCACACGCCGAAAACTATAATGGGACCCGCGACGACGAACATTTTTGCCGCCGTGCCGTAGATGAAGCCTTCGGTTCTGAATTCCATTGCAGGTGAGCAGACGGAGTTTGCAAAGCCCGTTATCGGCACTATCGAGCCGCCGCCAGCGAAGTGACCTATCCTGTCATACACGCCTAAGCCCGTCAAAAGACACCCTAAAAAGATAAGCACCATAGAGGTTGCACCGGCAAGCTCGTCGCCGAAAATATTGAAAACGTACATAAGCGTATAACGAATGAATTGCCCTATCGCGCAGATAAACCCGCCGACGTAAAACGCCCGTAAGAGACTTCTTGCTTCGTTTGTCTTAGGCGATATTTTTTTGACGTATGTTAAGTAC
>CAKQSU010000342.1 GCA_934273135.1 uncultured Clostridia bacterium | reverse complement strand
CGGCGGAATCGACACGAAAGACGTGCTTAAGACAAGCTTTGAAAGCAAAAAAGCAAGCGGATTATATATAATAGGAGAGGCATTGAACGTGGACGGCGATTGCGGAGGGTTTAACTTGCAATGGGCGTTCTCGTCGGCTGTTTGCGCGGCGGAGGATATTTATGAAAAAACAATTAACGATAGAACTTAGCCCTTTCGACGAGGAAAGCGAGCTTAAAAAACGCGCCGCAAAAAAAATCGGCATAAAAAACGCCGACGGACTGAAAATCAAAATCGCAAAAAAATCGATAGACGCACGACACAAATCGGATATTAAAATAATTTACAACGTAATCGTGTCAGACGAGGACGAAAAGTTGCCCGAAAAAGCATACGAAAGATTAACCGCTGCACGTTCGGTCGCCGTTGTCGGCGCAGGTCCGGCGGGGCTTTTTTGCGCGCTTACGCTTGCTCGGCACGGTATAAAACCGATTGTTTTCGAGCGCGGAGAAAGGGTGGAAGAGAGGACGAAAACGGTAAACGCTTTTTTTGACGGCGGCGAGCTTAATACGTCGTCAAACGTGCAGTTCGGCGAGGGCGGCGCGGGCGCGTTTTCGGACGGAAAGCTTAACACGCAGGTCAACAGCCCCGTTATTAAAGAAGTTTTGCAAGATTTTGTAAAATTCGGCGCGCCGAGCGATATTTTGTATTTATCCAAGCCGCATATAGGGAGCGATAATCTTCCCGACGTCGTAAAAAATATGCGAAACGAGATAATTTTACTCGGCGGGGAGTTTTATTTTTCGACAAAAATAAATTCGCTTGTCCAAAAAAACGGTTGCGCTTGCGGCGTTAAAACTGAGGACGGGCGAGTTTTCGAGGCGGACTCCGTTGTCATTGCGATAGGGCATAGCGCGCGTGACACCTTCTTTTCTCTTCTTGCTTCCGGCGTTTTTATGGAGCAGAAGGAGTTTGCCGTGGGCGTAAGGGTCGAGCAGTTGCAAAGCCGAATAAACCTTGAAAGATACGGCGAAAAATTTGCAAACGCAAGAAGTTTGCCGCCCGCCGATTATAAGCTTGTTTCTCATCCGTCTACAAGGGGCGTTTTCACGTTTTGCATGTGTCCGGGCGGCGTGGTCGTGCCGGCGGCGAGCGAAGAGGATGAAACGGTCGTGAACGGAATGAGCAACTATAAGCGCGACGGAATAAACGCCAACAGCGCGGTTATCTGTCAGGTTTTAAAACAGGATTTTTTAAGCGATTCGCCGCTTGCCGGCGTTGTGCTGCAACGAGAAATCGAACGCAAAACTTTTCTTGCCGCGGGTGATTACAAAGCGCCCGTTCAGCTTGCTTCGGACTTTATAAACGGCGTGCCGACAAAGTGCTTAAACGGCGTTTTACCGACTTATAGGCGGGGATTTGAGTTTTTTACGCTTGAAAAACTCTTTCCCGAAGTTGTAGCAGAAAACCTTAAAGCAGGGCTTTTCGATATGGACAAAAAACTTAAAGGGTTTGCCTCGGACGGAGCGGTTTTAAGCGGCTCGGAAACGAGAACTTCTTCACCGGTAAGAATAACGAGGAACGAAAATTTTGAAAGCGTGAGCCTGAAAAACCTTTACCCGTGCGGAGAAGGTTGCGGCTATGCGGGCGGAATAGCGAGCGCGGCTGCGGACGGCGTTAAGGTCGCGGAAGCGGTGTTTAACAAATTGAGGAATTTATTATGAATTGCGCGATAATAAAAAACGGATTTTATTTCGGGACTTCCCTCGAAACACAGATATGGACTTTGAGGGCGGCACTTGAGAAACGCGGCGTAAAAACAGACGTTTTAAC
>CAKQSU010000341.1 GCA_934273135.1 uncultured Clostridia bacterium | reverse complement strand
GTACCCGCCCAATCCTTTCTCGACAGCACCGTTTCCAACATGTCGTCGGCGTCGGAAAAGCGATTTTCCACGGTTTTGCCCGTCTTGTTGTCCTTTTCGTAGCGAATTGTTTTGCTTACGTTGCATGTTAATATCGAAACGCCCGCTTTGTCGGTATGAACGTCGGTTTTAAGTTTCAACAGATATTTTCCCGCTTCCAATTGATACCCGAAAAACGAATCCGAGTCGGAATCGAGATAGTCGTAAGAAGCCGCGTAATAAGGCTCGAAAGAAAGCTTAACCACCGCCGAATTAGGCTTATCGCCGCCGTTCGCCGCGTCGAGAGCGTTTGCCGCGTTGCCCGCCGCCGGATAAAGCATGGGCGTTTTCGCAAACCCGACAAGCACGACCGACGGTTTTTCTATCTTTCCGGACGCTAACTCGCAGTAAAGTTCCACAACGTCCTTGCCTTTATATTTACCCGTATTCGTCACTTCTACTTCTATTTCTATACTTTTGTTTTTGTTTTCGCTTGTCAACTCTATGTTGCTAAGCGCGGCTTCGTTGCGTATTTTCCATTCGAAGTCGGTATACGACAAGCCGTAACCGAACGGAAACGTCACTTGCTTATGATACCAATCCTCGCCCTCGTCCGCTCCGCGCGTTTCGTAATATCTGTAACCGAGATAGATTCCCTCTTCGTAATTAACGAAATAATATCCGCTCGACGCCCCGTTTACGGTGTACGTCGCGCCGTCGGGCGCGCCCTTTTTTTCGCTCGGCGTACCGTTGTCGCCGAAGTTTACATAAACGGGGCTTTTAGTAAAATCCGTCACCCAGGTGTCTACCGTCTTGCCGGAGGGCGTAACGCTTCCGTTTAAGATCGAGCCTAAGGCGTTCAATCCCGCAAAACCCGTGCCGCCCACGGATAAGCACGCGTCGATTTTATCGTTATTTATAATCTCGCCCGCTTGCATGCTCGTGCCGGCATTAAGTATCGCTATAACCTTTTTAAACCCGAATTCCGTTACCGCTTTAAGTAAGTCCTCTTCGTTTTTGTCAAGCTGCAAATAATGTTTGCTTTTGTCGCCCGCTTGCGCGCGCGGCAAGTCGTTCCCTTCCCCTCCTATGCGCGAAAACACCAAGATAGCGGCATCCGCGTATCGGGAATAGCTTTCCTTTACTTTATCGGTATAACTTTTTTGCGGAGTTTCCCCCGTGGGTAAAACCTTGTTGCTGTTGTCCTCTATCGCCGGGTTTGCCGGTCGACCTTCCCCGGAGAGCTTCTTGTCGGAATAAAACTCTTGCAGAACAGGATTGACGATAAACGACGCGTTTTTCAAACTCTCGTAAAGCGTAATCGCGCCACGAAAGTTTCCGCCGCCCGAACCCGAACCGCCGTAAACGAAGTTCACGGAGTTTTTGCCGAAAACGCTCACCCTGCTGTTCTTTTCAAGGGGTAAGGAGTTGTCTTTGTTTTTCAATAAAACAATCCCTTCTTCGCAAATGGATTCCGTAAGGGCGTTGCCGTTTTCGTAAGCCTCCGTTTTTGTTTTCGCTTTGACAGAATAATACGATTTTCCGCCTCTGCCGACAACCCTTTTATCGCCGAGTGCCATGCAAATGCTGTCGTAAAAAACACCCGACGACAAAGTCCACACGGTAATCAGCAAAACGGCGCACACCGCCGATACGATTGCCCAAATTCTTATGCGAAAATATCCGAACATTTCCTTCATAGGTTTCGTTGTCTGCTCCTTTGATAATTTTTGCTTTCTTTCCAGCCGTCGTTTTGTAAACAATTCTTGTTTCAATCGTAAAGCGACGAGCCGAACTC
>CAKQSU010000340.1 GCA_934273135.1 uncultured Clostridia bacterium | reverse complement strand
CGGTAATAGAGTATAACGAGGGGTATTTTAACCGCGCTAAGGCGAAAGTAGACGGAACGCTTCAGGACGGCTGCATGCTTGACGCAGACTTGCAGAGCCGTGACACCGTATGGCAATACAATTATAGCCACGACAACGCTTTCGGGTTGTTCTTAAACTGCACGACGTTCAACAACCAAGGCGTTGCCGATAAGGTTACCGTTCGTTACAATCTTTCCGTTCACGATTACGGTAACAAGGGCATAGTTTACATTAACTACCCGGCGAAAAACGTTTCGCTTTACAACAACACTTTCGTCGTGTCCGCCGAAACCTCGCCGATTATTTTGAAGAGCAACGTTAAGCGTAATTTCGAATTTTACAACAACATTATTTACAATATGTCCGAAAACGCAAAATTCGAGATTGCGGATACCGAAAACGCCATAATAAGCAACAACTTGATTTACTCCTCGGCAAACGGCAAAATCGCCGATTTAGAGGCTTTTAAGGCTGTAAACGAGGGAGGCTTGTACGTAGACCCGCAATTTGTCGGCGCGTATTCCGATTCCGATGTAGCCTCGCGCACGGGCAGAAGCTTTGCCGAAAACTTCAAGTTAAAACCTTCTTCTCCCGCATTCGGCGTAGCTCTCGAAGCCAACCAAGTCAAGGACTTTTTCGGCAACCCCTATTCTAACGCCGTAGGCTTCTTCTGCGGAAAGTAAGCAAAAATCAGTTAAATAGCATTGAAAAAACTCGTTCTTGCGCTGTTGCGGGAACGAGTTTTTTTTGCGGGAAATTTTCAATGAGGTTTTTAGCGAAGTATTGGATAGAATTTTTTGCGGAGTATTCGGCGGAAATTATCGGTAAGTCTTTCGGCTGAGTATCAGACAAATCTTTTAGAGAGGGGTTTCGGCAAAATTAAAAAAAGTTTATTGTTTGGCGTGCTTTTTCGAGGGCTTGTTGTAAACGCGCAAGCCGGATTCGCGCAGAGGTTCGACTACTTCGTCGGGCGCGTTGGTCATTATCGCATGATATGCGGAAAGCCCGCAAGTAACATACGGCGCGGTGCGGGTGAATTTGCTTTCGCTCACGACGAGAACGTGCAGTTTGGACTGTTCCATCGCGACCTTTTTTATCTGAATGGTTTCGAGCGAAAACTCATAACTACTGTCCGCATCGATTGCCGCGCACGAGCAGAGGGACAAGTCGAACTTGAACGAGCGGAGCTGGTTGCAGGCAAGGCTGCCCGTTACGGCGTTGGTGTTATAATGTAATTCTCCGCCGGGCATAATTATGTTTACGTCATGCTTAGACGAAAGCTTGCTCGCTATCTGCAAGCCGTTGGTGACTATCGTTTTATGCGACAAGTCCATTCTTTCCGCAAGGGCAAGACAAGTTGAAGAGTTGTCGATAAAAACCGTCTGAAAAGGCGGGATTCTGTCAAGGGCGACGGAAGCCGTCAATTCCTTTTCGAGAGAATCCTTTTCAAGGCGAACGAAAATCGACACTTCGTCGGAATTGTCGAGGTACAAAGCTCCGCCGTGCGTTCTCGCCACAAGCCCCATTTTCTGCATTTCCAAAAGGTCGCGCCGAACGGTCGCGGGCGAAACGTATAAAACGTTCGATAGTTCCGTCACGCTTGCGCGCTTGTGTTCTTTGAGGTATTCCGTAATGCTGTTGAATCTTTCGTTTACGAACATTTTTTTTGCCTTTTATTTGTTTTTTCTTATGGACATTTTATCATAAAAAGCTTATAATGTCAATGATAGGGATTGCATTCTTCATCACTAATTATTTTTGCGGCAATAAATCGGTTTTTGCTGCGTTAAACTCCCATCAAT
>CAKQSU010000339.1 GCA_934273135.1 uncultured Clostridia bacterium | reverse complement strand
AGTTTGCTCCCGGCGTCCTCTCCGGCAACGACAAGCGTCGTCAATTTAGACACCGAACTCATAACCTGTCCTCCGCGCGCCTCGATTAGTTTTGCGGCTTCCGAACGCTTAAAGGAAGAAAGCGTACCCGTCAAAACAACCTTTTCGCCCGCAAGAGAATCGTTCACGGTGACCGTCTTGTATTCGGGTTTCACACCCTCGGCGAGCAATTTTTTAATTTCGTCGATATTGCGTTCGTCCGAAAAAAAGTTCACGAGGTTGTCCGCTAAAACGTCGCCTATCTCGTCGACGGAAAGCAGTTCGTCCTTAGTCGCGACAAAAAGCTTATCGAGCGACTTAAAGTTTTTTGCAAGGTCTTTCGCCGTTTTTTTGCCGATTCCGTCTATTCCCAACGCAAAAATAAAGTTTTCGAGCGAACAATTTTTGCTTTTATCGATATTCGTTAAAAAATTGTCCGCTTTCTTGTCTTTGAATCCTTCGAGCGACAGCAAATCTTCACGCTTTAAAAGGTACAAGTCGGAAAACTTTCTCACGGCGAACTTATCGTACAGCGCGCCCGCGGTTTTTTCCGAAAATCCGTCGATGTTCATGCCTTCTTTCGAAGCAAAGTTAGAAAGCGCGGCAACGACTCTCGGTCTGCAATCCTCGTTCGGGCAGAAAATATTCGCGCCTACTTCGGCAAGCGGCGTTTTGCAATGCGGGCAAACGGTCGGTTTTTCCACTTCTTTGCTGTTTTCGAAAATCTCAGTCGAGCCCAAAATTTCGGGTATGACCTCGTTGCTTCTTCTTACCAGCACTCTGCACGGCACCTTGATGTTTTTACGGGTGATATCGCCGTAATTGTTCAGCGTAGCCTTGCTTACCGTTACGCCGCAAAGCTCAATGGGTTCGAGTATTCCGAGCGGCGTAAGCTTGCCCGTACGCCCGACTTGCCATTCGACTTTTTTCAGCTTAGTCGTGACTTCTTCCGCACCGAACTTAAACGCTATCGCCCAGCGCGGAAATTTTTCGGTACTGCCGAGTTCTTCCCTCACGGCGAAATCGTTGACTTTTATAACCGCGCCGTCCGTTAAAACGTCTATCTTTTTTCGTTCGACTTCTATAAAATCGATAGCTTCGTAAACTTCGTCAAAGTTTTTGCAAACACGCAGAAAATCATAAACCTTAAAGCCCTCTTTTTTTAAAAAATCCACAGCTTCGACCTGCGTTTTTATGCTGCCGTCCTCAATGTAGTTTACGTCGTAAAAATAAATCTCGGGCTTTCTCTTTTCGGTTATCTTGGGGTCAAGGTTTCTTATAGCCCCGGCGACCGCGTTTCGCGCGTTTTTAAGCGTTTCTTTCGCCGTTTCGTTGTACTTTTTCAGCACGGACAGGCGTATTACCGCTTCTCCTTTTACTTCCAATCTGCCTTTATATTCAATCTTTAACGGGAATGTTTTTATCGTCAGAACCTGCGCCGTAACGTCCTCGCCGACCTCTCCGTTTCCACGCGTCGCCGCGCCCGTGAACTCTCCGTTTTCGTACGTTAAGCACATCGTCAACCCGTCGAATTTATATTCGACTGTATATTCCGGCTCGGTCGGGGAAACTTTTTTTATTCTGTCGTTAAACGCTTCAAGCTCCTCTTTCGTCACGGCTTTATCAAGGCTGTAAAGCCTTGCGATATGCTTGTGTTTTTTGAATTCCGTTATAGGCTCGCCGCCAACCCTTTTCGTGGGAGAATCGGGCAGAACAACGCCGGTTTTAGCTTCGAGTTTTTTCAGCTTGTCGTATAAAACGTCGTATTCTCCGTCCGAAACGGTAGGATTATCGAGAACGTAATATTCGTAAGCATACTTATTG
>CAKQSU010000338.1 GCA_934273135.1 uncultured Clostridia bacterium | reverse complement strand
GGGAAATTCCGTTTAAATACGCAAACTGTTTTTCAAGTGATTTTTCGTTTTTTTCGATTAAAAGTTCAATTTCTTTCGAGTTCATTTTTAATATACTCCGATGCCTCGTCCGCGGCGGCAAGCGTATCAAAATTTTTCAAATATACAAGATTTTCCATTCTTTTGAAATACGTTATCTGCCTTTTTGCGAAACGACGGCTGTTCAACTTTATTTTTTCTTTTATCTCTTGCTCGCTTTCTCCCGTTTCAAGCCCTTCGACAACTTCTTTATAGCCTATCGCGCGCATGGACTGCGCATTCTTTTTTACGCCCGAAGATAAAAGACCTTTTACTTCATCCAAAAGTCCTTTTTCAAACATTTTCTCGACTCTCTCGTTTATGCGAGAATACAAAACGGTGCGCGGGTAATCGAAGGTAAATGCAAAATACTTAAATCTCGGTGTTTTTTCGTCGGTTATTTCCGACTTTTTTTTGCCCGTCGAATAATATATTTCAAGGGCGCGAGAAACACGAAAAGTATCGTTTTCATGCAGAATTTTCGCGCTTTTTTCGTCTACTTTTTCCAAGAGCGAATGTAGGTACGCCGCGCCGTTTTCTTTTAAAACGGCGTCAAGTTTTGCGCGTATTTCATCGTTTTTCGGACAGTTTCCGTAGCTTTTCACGTACAAAAGCGAATCGACGTAAAAGCCCGTCCCGCCGCATATTACGGGGACTTTGTTTTGTGAAAACAAAGAATTTATCTCTTTAAGCCCCGCCGCTTCGTACTCGGCGACGGAAAACTCCTCGCGCGGGTCCACGATATCGATAAGCTTATGCGGAGCAATCGCCTTTTCTTCTTCCGTGGGTTTTGCAGAGCCTATATCAAGCCCCTTATAAATCGCCACGGAATCGGCGGAAATAACTACGCTTTCAAACCTTTTGGCAAGCTCCGCGGCAAGAGCCGTTTTTCCGCTTGCGGTCGGTCCGACGATAAAAACCGCAAAATCTTTTAAACAATCCGTTTGAACCATTTGTCGATTTCCGTTCTTGTTATTTTTACGGCAATCGGTCTGCCGTGCGGGCATTTCAATTGCCAATTGTTTTTAAGCTGGTCTACAAGCGAATTTATTTCCATTTCCGAAAGCTTATCGCCCGACTTTATCGCGGACTTACAAGCCTTTTGTATTATTTTTTCACGAAGAATACCCGGGATTTTTTCGTCCTTAAAAGTCGAATCCGTCAAAATGTCGCGGAAAAACACGTCAAAATCGATATCGATTAACTCCACGGGAAGAGAACAAACGTTAAAAACGCCGTCGCCTACGGGAAAAATGTCTATCCCGACGTCCTCGAAAAGATTTTTCATATCGACAATCATATCGGCTTCAATCGCGTTTGTTTTAAACGAATACGGGAACAATAGTCTTTGTTTTGCAACCGTATTGGTTTTTAAACGCATGCAGAATTTATCGAAAAGTATCCTCTCGTGCGCGGCATGCTGATCAATCATTATGATTTCGTTACCCGATTCAAGAATAAGGAACGTGTTGAGAGCTTGCCCGACTATTCTGAACTGTTCTTCCATGTCTTCGCCGAGCTGCTCCGAAAGCTTCTTTTCTCGTTCGCACTTTTCGATATATTCCTTGTTTTTTCTGAAAATATCGTCGAGAGACTCCGATTCGAGCGCGGCGCTACCGGTAAAATCGGTTATTTCCTGAACGTATTGCGCAACGTCGGTCTTTATCTTTTTTGGCGGCTTAACGTCATATCCGACGCTATAATCGGGTTCTTTTTTCGGCAAATCGTCGTCTTTAACTAAAATCGGCGAAGAATAATCGCTTTCGCTTCTTTTATCATACGGGTCTCTGA
>CAKQSU010000337.1 GCA_934273135.1 uncultured Clostridia bacterium | reverse complement strand
AGATAATTGACCTTGCTGCTTCTCGTGGTATCCATGTGATAAATCAGCTGCTTTGCGATTGCCTCCATGCTCTGATACCCCATATTGAATTCATTGGGAACCACGAGCGTCTGTATCCAGCCCTTGTCCAGATAGTATACATTTTTCTCGGAACTGCCCACGCCGTACAGCGAGCACCGGTCAAGTCTCCAGCCCAGCTCATCCCCGGCAAAAAAATCCACCATCATCTCCGTCTCGTCATTGCCGAGTGCAATCAGAATGTCCACCGGTTTGTCCTGCTCTAACGTATAGAACGCGTCCTTGATGCTCTCCGCCTTTCCTTCCAGGCTCCACTCGACAACTGCACCGCTCTCGCGCAATCCCTGCGATACCCCCGTATAACGCTGCTGCATGGAGCGCTGGCTCTGGCTGCACGCAAGAATTCCCACGCGCTTGCCGGCAAGGTCATCCCCGAAATCGGACTGCACCGCCTGTGCGAGCGCTGCTCCCATCTCCTCATTATCCGGCGCCACCAACGCGTAGACCCCTTCCGGATCAACGTCCGTCTCCAGCAGAAGCACCGCCGTCTGACCAGAGAGATCCTCCAGCTCCTGTCCGGCGTGATCCGTATTCATCTGCAGAATAATGCCGTTGGCTCCATTTGTGACCTGCTTTTTGACCACATCCATCTCTTCCATTGCGGTGGAAAAGCTCCCCGTCGACACAAAGCTCAAACTGATGTTGTAATCCCGCGCTGCCTGCTCAAGCCCCTGTCTGAGGGAAGTCCAGCGGTCGCTGTTGCTGTTCTCGACAACCACGGAGACGCGGTAGGACGTCTCCTGCTTACCGACGTTTAGCATATTGTAAAACGCCCAGATAATCACCGCCACCAGCATCAGGATCAACATACCAAAATAAAGTCTATTTTTCTTCATCCTGCCGTTCCCCCTTCAGCTGTTTTAGTCTTCCTCCCTCCAGCAGTTCCGTATTTTCCGGTGAGTACGCAATGTACGGAAGGTGAATCCGCACGGTCGTCCCCTCATCCAGACAGCTATCAATCTCAAGACCATACGGCTCCCCGAAGCGGAGTCTGATCCGGTTATGTACATTGATGAGTCCCACACCGGAGCCGTGCTTGCGCACTCTGTTGTTCTCTGTCAGGAGCGCATCTACCATCTCATCCGGCATACCGAGTCCGTTGTCGCGCACTTCAACATAGACATCGTCTCCCTTCCGGTATCCCACAACCGTAATCTCACCGTCGCCGTCCATGGACTCCATGCCGTAATAGATTGCATTCTCAAGTAAAGGCTGGATCACGAGTTTTACCGTACAGCAGCTCAAAATAGCATCCTCCACCTGAAATTCCACAGTGAATTTATTCTTATAGCGGATCTTCTGGATGTTCATATAATTTCTGGCATGTTTTAATTCGTCCTCCATGGAGATGATCGTCTTTCCACGGCTTAAGGAAATGCGGAACAGGCTGGCAAGCTGCGTCACCATAAACACCGCGTCCTCATACCGCTCACCCTCGATCATCCAGACGATGGAGTCCAGCGTATTATATAAAAAGTGCGGGTTGATCTGCGACTGCAAGGCGTCCAGCTCGCTCTTCCGCTTTTCTTCCTGCTCCACCAGAATATCATGCATGAGCTCCCGGATCTGCGCTACCGTAGAGCGCAGCGTCTTTCCGAGATGCTCCACCTCAAGCGAGCCGCCCACATAGATATCCGGGTTCATATTCCCCGCTTCCCAGTCCTTCACCGAATCGTTCAGGCGTTTTAACGGCTTTGCGATATTGGCAGAGACAAACTGGTTTAAAAGAATAATCATCAGCATGGACAGCGACATCAGAAGAATCACGAACATCCGCATCC
>CAKQSU010000336.1 GCA_934273135.1 uncultured Clostridia bacterium | reverse complement strand
AGGATTCGCTTATCAAAGTCGAACTCGGCGTTTGCAAAGGAAAGCACACTTACGACAAAAAGAAGGTTATCGCCGACAGAGATACCGAAAGGGCGTTGCAAAGAGAATTGAAAAACTACCGTTAAAATGCGTTTTTACGCAAAAATATAATTTTTTACGGGAGGATAAATCCAATGGCAAAGAAGTACCACATCTCTTTAAGGGAAGACGAAAAATGGCAGGTTAAGTGCGAGGGCGCGGAAAAAGCGTTGAAGCTTTTCGACACGCAAAAGGAAGCCATCGACTACGCTAAAACGGTTGCGGGCAATCAGGAAGGCGCAATCGTTATACATAAAGTCGACGGCAAAATAAGAAAGCAAAAGTATTGATTTTTTTTAAAAGCCTTTCTATAAGTCGATTATCGACTGTTTTTGCCGCTTTAAACGGCGGTAAAATATGGGGTCGTAACGGTTTCGACTGTGGGTGAAAGGGAAAATATAAGCATACCGAAGCGCACGTCTTCGTTAAAACGGGCAAACTAAATTTAAATGCTGATAACAACAGTTACGCATTTGCTGCTTAAGTAAAAGCAGTCGTCCTTACCCGTCTTCCCGTCGGGCGGGATAAGGGCGTCATTTTGGCGGGGTACCGGTTTTGTGTTTTGACCGCGGCATAAAATCGGGATTTAGCGGTTTACGGTCGATATTTTGCGCCTTACCATAGTAGCGGCAAGAGATTAAGTTAAGGCTAAGTATGTAGAAGGTTTTTCGGTTCGTTCGCAACACGGCGGTTCGACTCCGCCCGATTCCACCAAGCAAAAAGCACGGCATCTTTGCCGCGCTTTTTGCTTTGGCGTAATCGGGCGGAGAGAGGCGAACCGCCGTAGGCGGCTTATGCCCGAGCGCAAGCGAGGAAGTGTGCCGAGGGACTCCCGTTTGCGGGAAACGGCACTCTCCGAAGGGTACCGCCCGATTCCGTGCCGGAATTTGCCGCGCTTTTTGCTTTGGCGTAATCGGGCGAAGAGAGGCGAACCGCCGTAGGTGGCTTATGCCCGAGCGAAAGGGGCTGTCGCAAGTTGCTAAAAAATGCAACTTGCGACAGCCCCTTTTCTTATGCTTAAAATAAAAACTTAACGGGGTATGATATAACACAAAAACAGGAGGAATTATCAATGAAATATTCGGAATGGTTAAATATATGGCTTGAAAATTACGTTAAGCCGACGCACAAAATAAGGACGTTCGATTTGTATAAGCAAACGGTAGAAAAGAAAATCGTGCCATATCTCGGCGATTACGATATGGATGAACTTATGCCCATATCGATTCAGCAGTACGTTACGGAAATGATTGAAAATGGAAATACAAGGACAGGGAAAGGTCTATCGTCTAATACGGTAAACGGAATTATATCGGTCATTCAAAGCAGTTTGCAAACGGCGTATCGGTTAGGGCTGACGGCAGCTTATGTTGGCGATAAAATTCAACGCCCGAAATCGCGCGAGAAAAATGTTGAGTGTTTTACATCTGCAGAACAGAAGAAATTAGAGGAAGCAGTAATGGCAAGCAAAAAGCAAAAGCTTTTCGGGATTGTCGTCTGTTTGTATACGGGACTCAGAATCGGTGAGTTGTTGGCTTTAACGTGGAATGACGTTGATTTTGAAATGAGCGAAATAAACATAACTAAATCCTGCTATTGCGGCAAACGCGGTCGCGTGGTTGACGGTGTAAAAACAGAACACTCAAAGAGGATGATTCCGTTGAGTAAACAGGTGTTGAAAATTTTACGGATAATGAAAAAGACAAGTGATTCCGAATATGTTATATCGTCAAAAGGCAAACCTGTTACGACTCGTTCATACCAAAGAAGTTTTGAGATTGTG
>CAKQSU010000335.1 GCA_934273135.1 uncultured Clostridia bacterium | reverse complement strand
CTTTTGTTGATTCCGCTTTGCTGGACCGTTCCTATGACGATAGCCGTATCGAATAAGCTTAAAAACAAAGAACCCATCAGCGTAACGCTCAAAGTTTGCACGCTTATTTTCGTTAACACCGTTTCGGGCATTCTTTTGCTTTGTATGAACGACGAAAGCTAAGGGTTTTTATGAAATACTGTGAACATTGCGGGCAGAAGCTTTTAGACGAAGCAATAATGTGCCCCGCATGCGGAGAATTTGTCGAAAAAAGACAAAAAGTCGTTCACGACAACGGCGAACAAACAAAACCGAAAACAAAAAAATACGATATGTTAGGCGTTCTGTCCGTAATTTTCATTGCAATCCGTTATGTGTTATATGCTGTCGTGACTGTATTGTTTTGGTTTGTAGTAGTTGTTGTCGGGGCGGGTGTGGGCGCAACTACGGCGAGAATAAGCGAGGTTAGTTTAGGCTTTTTTCTTTGGTTGGTAATTCCGCTTGTTTATCTTATTCCGTCGTTTATCGTTCTGTTCATAAAAGTGAGTAAAAAACAAAAAATACATACCGCGTTTAAAATTTTTATTCTTGTCGCTTGCTCCGTCTTTTCGGGTGTTTTTCTGTTGTGTAGGAACGAAAGCGATTTTGAAAACGAGGAGGAAAAAATAACGTGAAATACTGTGAACGTTGCGGGCAAAAGATGCTTGACGAAGAGAATTTTTGCCCTGCTTGCGGCGCTCCGACCGCGAGCGAGATAAAAAGAGAAAAACAAGAAAAGGCATTGACGAAACGCAAAAAAACAAGGAACGAAAGTTTGTGTGTCATCGCCGGCGTCGTGATGATTGCGACTTGTCTGTTGCTTGCGGGGTTGGCGTACTTAGGCTTTGCGCTTTGGATGGTTTACGCTTTCTTTTTCTTTATCTTTTTGATTGCAAGCGCATACGGCGGAAACGAACAGCGCTTTGATTGGAACTTTATCGACCCGCGGATATTTCTCCTCGGCTCGTTAGTTCCTATTCTTTGGATAATTCCTATGGCGATAGTTTTGTTCGTAAAGGCGGCGAAAGGCGCGAAAATAAGCATGGCTTTCAAAATCTGCACGCTTATTTTCTGTTCCGTTCCCGCGGGGATAATTCTTCTTTTCGTAAAAGACGAAGAAGACTGAATTTTTGCTTAGTATCACTTGACTAAAGTTTAAAAAAAGCGTATACTTTTATTACAAAAACAAAGGAGATTTTTTTTATGAAGTATTGCTCTCATTGCGGCGCGCCTATCGATGACGAAGCCGTGGTATGCCCCAAATGCGGTTGCGCAACGTCGAAAGGAGAAGAGATTTTTAACGAATCGTCCTCAAAATCCGAAAACAACAACGCGACGCTCGGTCTTGTTGCTAAAATCTTTATGATTTTAACATGCGTAGGCTGTGTTATTACGGCGTTTGCTTCCTTCGGCACAGGTTCCGCGAACGGGGTCGCTACCGCCGTAGGCGGTCTTATCGGTGGTCTTATTCCTCTCTGCTGGGTTATTCCTATGACGATTAAGGTCCACAACAGCCTTAAAAACGGCGAAAAGCTTTCCACCGCTTTCAAGGTTTGCACTCTTATTTTTGTGAACATTGTTTCCGGTATTTTGCTTCTTTGCATGAAGGAAGATAATTAAAATGCTTAATATCGCCGCCTGCTTATTCTGCTCGCGGCGGTTTTTTTTCGGTCGGGACAAAAAAACTATGCTAAAACAGTTGACGAAACGCGATATAGAGTATAAAATTATTCTAAAAAAAGTCTAATTAACGCGCGGGCTTTTTTCCGACGGATTAAAGCTTTGCCCGTAGATAATACAGGAGCTTAAAAAGTGAACAATACGAGAATCGAGAGCGACTCTATAGG
>CAKQSU010000334.1 GCA_934273135.1 uncultured Clostridia bacterium | reverse complement strand
AATGAAAGCACTCGGGAAATCATAAAAAATAAGCTGAGGGAGCATTTCGATGGAAAAATAGTTCGAAAAGACTTGACGAAAAGATAAACGAGCAACTATCTTTCATTTCGAACGAAGCGAGAGTTAAACGCGGACTTGAAGAAATTGAATTTTTAAAAGTCCTGAAGGGCTTTTCGTCGGCAAGCGAGGATATAAAAAGAGCTATCGACGAGCGCATTGAAAAAAATCTTAAGGAAACCGAAAAACGCGGCGGTTCGCTTTCGGAGCTAAAAAAACTTCTTGAAGAAAAGGACGAGGATTCGAAAAAGCTTTCAGCCGCCGAAAAGCAAAAAGACAGACTGAAAGCCGAAGAGGACAAACAAAACTTAGTTCTTTCAAAAACGCTCGAAGAAGGCAAACGACTCGGCGACGAGAATGCCGCTATAAAGCAAAAGCTTTACGCTTTAATCGGCGATGACGATTACGAAAAAGTTTATAGCGAAAAGAAGAAGCTTGAAAAAGTTTTAAGCGACAGAATTGACGGCGTACTGCTCAAATATTCCAAGTTAAACGAAAAGCTTAATAAAACGGAAAGCGAAAAAAGACTTTCGGAAGAAAAGTTGAGCGGTCTCGACCGTTCGAAAAAGGCTCTTTCGGACATAACCGAAAAGGCTATGAAAGACTTCGAGGACGAACGTGAGGTGCTTGCCGTTGCTGCGGAAGACTTTGACGACACCCTCGAAACGCAGATTTCCGGGTTCGATAGCAGGGTTGCGGCTTTAAGAGAACGCATAAAAGACCTTACTTTATCCGTTAAAGAAGGCGACTATTCCGAGCAAAATTACAAATCGGAAAGCGAAAAACTCGCTCAAGAGACAAAAAAAACGACGGAAGCGGACAAACAAAGAGATTATTTGCAAAAAACATATGAAAAATTATCGCAAAAATCCGTAAAAAGGTGTATAATAGAGAATGAATTAGGCGAAGTGACGGCGGACAAGGCTTTGAGAGAAAAGCTCGTTGCCGTGGTAAAAAGCAATTCGCTCGTTGAGTTTATTGCCGAAGAATACCTTTCGTCAATCGCGCTCGACGCAAAAGACACGCTTGCCGTGCTTTCGGGCGGTAGGTATTCGCTTGTTTACGAAAGCGACTTTTTCGTCGTCGATTATCTGAGCGGCGGAATAAAAAGACGAGTAGACACCGTTTCCGGCGGAGAACTTTTTCTCGTTTCGCTTTCCCTCGCGCTCGCTTTGTCTAAGAGCATATACGCAAAATCTATGCGTCCTATAGAATTTTTCTTTCTTGATGAGGGGTTCGGCTCGCTTGACGCCGCACTTATCGACGTCGTTATAGACAGTCTTGAAAGATTAAAAAATTCCGATTTTTCGATAGGCGTTATATCGCATGTCGAAGCGTTGAAGGAACGTATTACTTCAAAAATTACAGTTACCGCCGCTTCTGCCGAACACGGTTCGTCCGTATCGGCGAGCGGTTGACGAGAGGAAAAAATGGAAACGACGAGTACCATATTGTCACCGGTAATGGTTTGGAAAGATTTTAATTCTTCCTTACCGCTTAAAGAAAGCGTTACGGGTGACGAAACTTTCGACAACGTTATATACAGCGACGTTTATTTTTCCGGGCGCGAAACGGCGGACGGAAGAGTTCGCGTTTACGGGGTTTATGCAAAATCCACGAATATGGCTAAAAAAAGCCGAAAAGCGGGAATTTTGATTTTGCCCGACGCGGACAAAACCGTGGACCTCGAACTTGTTGACCTTTACGTTAAGCAAGGGTACGCCGTTCTTATGATAGATTATCGCGGCGAATGGGAAAAAACCGAAAACTTTACTCGTTATCCGTCAAGCATTTCGTACGCTAACTACTAT
>CAKQSU010000333.1 GCA_934273135.1 uncultured Clostridia bacterium | reverse complement strand
TAGGCGAAAGAGTCAATATTTATCAAGGCGTAACGCTCGGCGCGATATCGCTTAAAAACGCCCGTTCGCTCGTCGGCAAAAAGCGTCACCCTACCATCGAGGACGACGTTACCGTGTACGCCGGCGCAACGGTTTTGGGCGGCGAAACGGTTATCGGCAAAGGTTCGGTTATCGGCAGCAGCGTGTTTTTAACGGAAAGCGTTCCTCCGTATACGAGCGTGCTTCTCGAAAAACCCGCGCTTAAACTCATCAAAAGAAAAAAATAAATATGAGTCGGCTTGAATCAAGCCGCAAAAAAAGGTTTTCCGCACTTAAAAAACAAGCGGAGAGCCGTTTTTTTACGGCTTTTTTTCGTTTTTTTAAAATTACTATTGACAAACTACGATATATAGTATAAAATAATAGAGTATAAAACTATATAAAGTGTTCGGAGGGTATGCGGATAGAGCGCACGGGCGCGAGCATATCACCGTCGAATATATATTTTTATAAATCATAATTCCGGGAGGCTTATATGTCCAACTTATTAAGCTCCCTGTTCTTGGCTGTGGACGCATTGTCCATAGGTCTTATAGCCGCGGCTGCGGTGGTTTTCGCGATTATCGGCGGATTTGTCGGTAGCGTGATATCTTCTAAGGCAAGAAACAAAAAGTTAGGCTCCGCCGAAGAAGAAATCAAAAAAATGAAAGATAAAGCCGAACAGGAGAGTAAAGAACTCAAAAAAGTAGCAATCTTAGAGGCGAAGGAAGAAAATCTTAAAATCCGTAACGAATTCGAGCGCGAATCGAAAGAAAAGCGCGTAGAACTTCAAAAAATGGAGCAACGCCTCAACCAAAAGGACGAAGTTTTAAGCAAAAAAGACTCCAACCTTTTAAAGAAAAACGAAGAAGTCGAGCAGATGAAAAAGGACCTCGAAAAAAAGAACGAGGAAATCCGCAAGACAAAAGAAAAACTCGACCGTCAGACGGAGCTTATGCTTGCCGAGCTTGAAAAAGTAGCTCAACTGACCAAAGAAGAAGCAAAACAGCAAATAACCGAAGCCATTCTCGACGACGCGCGTAAAGACGCCGCCGTCACGGTAAGAAACATCGAACAAGAAGCTAAAGAAGAAGCCAACAAAAAGGCGAAAGACATTATCAGCCTTGCCATTCAGCGTTGCTGCACCGACCACGCTTCGGAAATAACCGTTACCACTATCGCGCTTCCCAACGACGATATGAAGGCTCGTATAATCGGCAGAGAGGGCAGGAACATTCGCGCGCTCGAAAACGCAACGGGCATAGAACTCATCATCGACGATACGCCGGAAGTCGTTATCGCTTCGGGTTTTGACCCGGTGAGAAGAGAAGTCGCGCGTATCGCGCTCGAAAAGCTTATCGCCGACGGCAGAATTCACCCGGCAAGAATAGAAGAAACGGTCGAAAAAGTCAAAAAAGAACTTGACGTTCAGATTAAGCAGAACGGCGAGGAAGCTATGTTCGAAGTCGGTCTTTTCGGTATTCATCCCGAGCTTATCAAGCTCCTCGGCAGATTAAAGTACAGAACGAGCTACGGTCAGAACGTTTTGCAACACTCCATAGAAGTCGCTTTCCTTGCGGGTCTTATGGCTCAGGAACTCGGCGTGGACGTTAATCTCGCAAAGCGCGGCGGGCTTCTGCACGATATCGGTAAAGCCGTCGACCACGAAGTGGAGGGTACGCACGTTTCTATCGGCGTAGACCTTGCCAAAAAGTTCAAAGAGGGCAAGAACGTCATTAACTGCATTCAAGCCCACCACGGCGACGTGGAACCGAAAACAATCGAAGCCGTTCTCGTGCAAGCCGCGGACGCCATTTCGGGCGCAAGACCGGGCGCGAGAAGAGAAACGAC
>CAKQSU010000332.1 GCA_934273135.1 uncultured Clostridia bacterium | reverse complement strand
CATGCTCGAAGAGGTAAACAAAAAAATCGTTCTGAAAATATCAAACCCGTCAAAATCGACGAAAGACGGCAACCTCGACCTGCTTTTCGAAAGGTTTTACCGCGCGGACGAATCGCATAACTCGGCGACCGGCGGTCACGGGATAGGTCTTTCGGTAGTCAAGGCAATTGTCGACGCGCACAAAGCCAAAATCACCGCGAAATGTGAGAACGGAGTGGTTTCGTTCACTGTGGTTTTTTAAAGTTTTTTATCCGTTTTTTTCGTTCGAAAAGGGTGCAAAATCCTTGATAGAATGCGAGAAAAAACAAAACAATCGAAAAATTTTTAAAAAAGAAGAAGTTCTTAAGTTACGTTTTAAGTTGTAGCTTTATTATATAGGTGTCGATTAAGGTTGCAACGCCTTAATCAGACGTACTTCTTTTCTCCTCAGTTGTCTCTCTCGAGCGAAAGCAAAGGTGAGGCAATCCCGTTCACACCGCAATCGCAAGATTGCTTCTAATATAGATCACTCACTCTCTTTTCTCCTTAACCCTACGCTGCGGAAACAAGGCGTAGGGTTTTTCGTTTACCGAAAATCAGAGCATGCGGCACCCATTGTCTTTTCCTTCGCCCGCTCGGCTTTGCCGAGCTTTGTGGATATTGGGTACGACTGCAATTTCCTCCTTTCAACTCAAAAAACCTGTCTATAAGCGCGTTAACGGCTTTTTTGTTTTAAAAAACTTCCGGAAAGCTTTTGAGCCTTTCGGAAGTTTTTTCTTGTCGAGTTGTCTTTCTTTTAAGCGAGTTTTTTGTCCTTGGAACTTACAACACGCACGTTGTGCTGTTTTATGTATTCCGTCCACTTTATGTAGCCGTAAGTGGTGTTTGTGAAGTATCCGGCTTTAAGCACGAGAAGTATCCACTGCCCCGCCATAATGTTGATGACCGTTTCAAGCGCGGCGCAAATATACCAGGCTATCCATTGTTCGCGATAACGGAAAAGTATCAAAAGTCCGTTTGCGATGCCGACAGCCGAAGCGCAGGCGTCTATGTAGCAAACGATATTTTTCAGCGCGACGTTGTTTGCGAATATACCGCCTTCAACTTCGATGAGAGTGAGCAAGTACCCTACGCCGAGCGTCCAGACTATTATTCCGAGGATAATCAGAACGTCCTGCAAGGGCGTGAGTTTTTTGACGACGGTAAGCTCGTCTTTTTGTTCGTCCGGGTGTTTGTGCCAGACTATAAAGCTTATTATGTCGCACGGGATCCAGAAGAAAAGCGTGGTGACCATCGTTGCAAAGCGGTACATGCACACGACGCATATTAAAATCTCCGTGACCTCGACGGCAAGCGAAACCATAAAATTCCACTTGCTTTGTTTTGAAATGAGCAGTTCGCACGCAACGTTGAGTATAACGTCAAGAAGGTACAAAACGGTTATCCACCTTACGTCTATAATATAGTTAAGCGGATTTTGAGTAATCGCGTAGCCGTCGCCGTCGCCGACTTCGAGAGTCACGTTTGTCGTAAAAAGCTTGTTGCCGCTTGCGTTGGTCGCGGAAACAACCCATTGTCCGCCGTCGCTGTCCTCGTAACAAATCAGCGAGATTCTACTGTCCTTGTCAAGAGTCATTCCCTTGCCGAGCTTTAATGTGAGGGTCTTTTCGTCGCTGCCGTCAACGGTGAATTCGGCGTACTTAGTAAAAGAAGAAATATCGTGTTTTTCGTTATTGATGATAATGCTTTCTATAACGAATTCGCCTTCCGTTCCCGTGAAGTCAAGCGTGTCAAAAGTGTCGTTAGTCGCGTTATAGGTCGACTTATCTATCGTAAGCGTGTAATCGGGGTCGTCCGTTTCCGGGAAAATAAAGCTGAACGCGACAGCTAAAACG
>CAKQSU010000331.1 GCA_934273135.1 uncultured Clostridia bacterium | reverse complement strand
GTATCCGTTTTCAACGGGAACGGGGCGCGCTCTGCCCGAAGCGTCCGGTTCGCCGAGCTTCATTTTTTGACACTTTACCGCTTTAACGAATTTATTTTCGTCACCCTCGATTTCAACGGGAGCGGTTAAGAATAAAAAGCCGATACCCTCTTCCTTGGCGTGTTCTATCTCTTCCTTTCTTGCGGGGAGTTCGTTTTCGGTACGGCGATAAACTATAGTAACGTCAGACCCGAGCCTTTTTGCCGAGCGCGCCGCGTCCATAGCGACGTTGCCGCCGCCGAAAACGAGTGTTTTTTCAGCTCTCACGACGGGCGTTTCGGAATCCTCTTTAAAGCCGCCCATGAGGTTGATTCTCGTCAGAAACTCGTTGGCGGAAAACACGCCTTTCAAGTTTTCGCCGCTAACGCCCATAAAGCGAGGCAGACCCGCGCCCGAGCCGACGAACACCGCTTCATAGCCTTCTTCTTCAAAAAGTTCTGCGATGGTTACCGACTTGCCGACAACGGTGTCAAGAGAAAACTCAACGCCTTTTTGTTTGAGTCCTTCGACTTCCGCCGCGACAATCTTTTTCGGGAGTCTGAATTCGGGGATTCCGTAGCTCAAAACGCCGCCCGCGACATGTAACGCTTCAAAGACGGTAACGCGATAACCCTTGTCCGCCAAAGCCCCCGCGCAAGCAAGCCCCGCGGGTCCGCTGCCGATAACGGCGACGCGCTTACCCGTCGGTACGCAAGCTTCCTGTTTTTCGCCTTTTTCGCGCATGTAGTCGGCAACAAACCGTTCTAATCGACCTATAGCCACACTTTCGCCTTTTATGCCCCGTACGCATTTACTTTCGCACTGCGTTTCCTGCGGGCATACTCTGCCGCAAACAGCAGGCAAAGAGCTATCTTCTTTTATGACCTCGTACGCGCCCGAAAAATCGCCCTCGGCGACTTTTTTAATAAATTCCGGGATTCTTATTTTCACGGGGCAACCCGTAGAACAAGGCATGTTTTTACAATTCAAGCATCTTTTTGCTTCGGCGATCGCCGTTTCGGCGGTGTAACCGAGCGTAACTTCTTCAAAATCCGAGTTGCGAACGCAAGGCTCTCTCGTCGGCATTTCGTGCTTAAATAAACTCATATCAGCCATTTTCGTTCTCCTTCTTAAAAAGATTGCAAGTCTTTTCGCGCTCTCTCGCCTCAAAATCGCGGTAGATGGTCGAACGGCTTATCGCTTCGTCGAAGTCGACTTCGTGTCCGTCGAAGTCCGGTCCGTCAACGCAAGCGAAAAGCGTTTTCCCGCCGACCGTCAAGCGACAGCAACCGCACATTCCCGTGCCGTCAATCATAATAGGGTTCATGCTGACAATGGTTTTTATGCCGTAAGGCTCGGTCGTTTTGCAAACGAATTTCATCATCGGGAGCGGACCTATCGCAAAAACTCTGTCAAAAACTTCGCCGCCGTCGATTAAAGCTTGCAAAGCGTTTGTGACAAGCCCTTTCTCGCCGAAAGAGCCGTCGTCCGTAAGCGCGACGTGTTTGTCGCTCACGCCGTCGAATTCGTCGTTTAAAATAACAAGGTCTTTGTTGCGGAAACCCGTTATCGAAGTAACCCTTACGCCTTGCTCGTGAAGCTTTTTTGCAACGGGGTATGCGATTGCGCAACCGACGCCGCCGCCCACAACGGCAACGTTTTTAAGATTTTCCGTTTCCGTAGGTTTGCCGAGCGGACCCGTGAAATCGTGAATAGTATCGCCGACGGATAAAGCGTTCAACTTCATCGTGGTCGCGCCGACTATCTGGAAAATTATCGTTACCGTGCCTTTTTCACGGTCGTAATCGGCAATCGTTAAAGGGATTCTCTCGCCCTTGTCGGAAACTCTTAAAATAATAA
>CAKQSU010000330.1 GCA_934273135.1 uncultured Clostridia bacterium | reverse complement strand
ATCCTCTACTATGCACAAATTAAACTTTTTCATCGTCTGTTCCCTCGTTTGTTCTTTTAAGATTTACGCGAAGCGACCAAAGGGTCGCTTCGCCCCGCCGTTTTCGCAAGAAAACGGCTCATCTTCCGCCGCTTTTTTTTTGGCAAAAACAGCCTTATATTTTTATATTAGCACAAAATCCTGTGCATTGCAAGCACTTTTTAATAAAAAGTTTTTCCTCGATTTTCACCTTTCAACTTTCAATTTTCAACTCTCAAAACTGCCGTTAACGGGCTTATAGCGCGACTTTTTCAAAATTCTTCCAAACAAAAAAAGGCTTTCGCAAAGCAAAACTCTGCCGAGCGAAAACCTTTTTTGTAGCTATCCTATCTTGTTTATTACTGTCTTATTATTTATTGTGCGAGCGTTCTTCCGTCCAAAAGTTAGATAAAAGCTGAGCGTAAACGGCGTCGGAAAACGGCGGCTTAACGGTTTTTGAAACATCGTCTTCCGTAAGCGTGCCGAGCGCGAATTTTTCGCCCGCCGATTCGAATTTTTGAAGGTACCTTGTAAGACGAGCCGACGCGCCGAGTTCGACGAGAGTTTTAAGTTGCGGAGCGTATAAAAACGTGTAGCCCTTTTCGCCGCAAATATAGTCGAACTGCTTTTTGAGCGGCTCGAAAATCGTGTCGCCGTCCGTGTATG
This sequence comes from uncultured Clostridia bacterium, assembly GCA_934273135.1. Taxonomy (GTDB): domain Bacteria; phylum Bacillota; class Clostridia; order Christensenellales; family Borkfalkiaceae; genus UBA4636. The sequence continues at coordinate 1,221 of CAKQSU010000330.1, read as the reverse complement.
CGCAAGAGGAAAGCACAGCGAATTTTTTCACGTTGCCTTTGTCCCTTATGCCGTGATAGCTCACGCCGTTTTCGGGCGGGCGTTGCCCCTCGTAAGTTTTCATCATAGAAAGCATTCTGTCGGTGAAAACCTTCACGGAACCGGGCATGCCGAAAAAGTAGAGCGGGAAAGCCTCAACGACTATATCCGAATCGAGTATTTTTTGCTTGATAAGCGGAATATCGTCGTTTTTTATTATGCATTCGCCCTCCGTCCTGCCCCAGCACGAAAGACAGCCGAGGCACGGTTTTACGTTCAAATCGGAAATGTGAATAATTTCCGTTTCGGATTCAGGCAAAGCTTTTTTTATGCCGCAAAGAAAACTTTCCGCTATCAAAAAAGTACAGCTTTTTTGCTTTTTGGGGCTGCCGTTCAACAGTAAAACTTTCATACGCCGTGCCTGGTTTTTAACAATTTGAAAAGTCTTTTTTCCTTTTCCTTGGGAAGTTGCGAAGAATACTGCTCGTATCTGCCGATTTTGCGGTACTTTTCGTAACGCGCGGCAAGCAAATCTTTTGTCGAAAGCTTTTTGAGCTTATGCAATTCCTTTTCGAGGTCGCGTTTTAATTTTTGCATAAACAAAACGCGTTCTTCTTCCTCCGTAAAATCGTCCGGCTCTTCGATTATCTTTTCTACCACGCCGAAAGAATACAAGTCGTGCGCGGTGAGCCGCAAATGCTCGGCAGCCTCGTCGGCTCTATGCGGGTCCTTGAAAAGTATGCTCGCGCAGGATTCCGGCGTGATGACGGAATAGTAAGCGTTTTCAAGCATCCAGACCCTGTCCGCAACGGCAAGCGCGAGCGCGCCGCCCGAACCGCCTTCGCCTATAACTATCGAAATCATAGGCGTTTTCAAAGCCGACATCTCGTAAAGGTTGCGGGCAATGGCTTCGCCTATTCCGCGTTCTTCCGCTTCCTTGCCGCAGTTTGCGCCTTGCGTATCCACAAAGAGTATCGCGGGGCGGTTGAACTTTTCGGCTTGCTTTAAAAGCCGCAAAGCCTTTCTATACCCCTCGGGCAGCGGCGAACCGAACTTTCTGTCTAATCTTTCTTGCAAATTCCTGCCCTTTTCTATTCCGATTACGGTTACGGGCTTTCCGGAAAGATAGCCTATGCCGCCGATTATTGCGTGGTCGTCGGCAAAATATCTGTCGCCGTGAAATTCAATAAACCCGTCTATAAG
>CAKQSU010000329.1 GCA_934273135.1 uncultured Clostridia bacterium | reverse complement strand
GAGCGCGTTTATTTTCATACTTCAAGATTATACTAAATTATTTTTTCATTGTCAAGCGCAAAATGTACTTTTTCGTCCGTTTTTCTCAAAATTTGAAAAACCGCCGTTTTTAGCATGGCAAAAAACTACTTTGCCTTGTTCCCGGACGGGTCCCAACCCATTTTTTCACCCGAAAGGACGTGTATATGAAGGTGCGGAACGGTTTGACAAGCGTCGTCTCCTTGATTTATCACGATTCTATACCCGTTTTCAAGCTCCAATTCATCTTTGAGTTCGGGTATTTTTTTGAAAATTCGCGCCAAAGTCGCCGCGTCGTCGTCGGTCATCTCGGCTAAAAGCTTATAATGCTTTTTAGGAATGGCGAGAAAATGATTTTTCGCTTCGGGCGCGATATCCCGTATAACGATAAAGTCATCGTTTTCAAAAACCTTGTTTACGGGGATTTCTCCGCTTACGAACTTACAAAACAAACAATTTTCCATGAATAAAACTCCTTTATTTTTTAAACTAAGGTCGCTTTCGCGCCCTCTTTAAACGCTTCGCCTATCTTGATTTTTTTAATGTCGCCCTCAACTTTTTCGGGAACGTAAACCTTAATATAGTTTTCCGTGTACCCCTCGGTGTACCCGTCGACGAAATCTTCGGGTAAAAACGACAATATTTTTCCTTCGTGCGCCTTTAAAAATTCGCCTTTGAGCGTAGCTTTTAACTCCATAAGCCGCGCAAGCCTCTCCTTTTTTACTTCCTCAGGGAGCGGCTTTAACCTTGCGCCGAAAGTGCCTTTTCGTTGCGAGTAGCTAAAGCAGTGAATATCGGCAAATTTTGCCTTTTTTGCCGTTTCTATCGTTTTTGAAAAATCCTCTTCCGTTTCGGTCGAATACCCGGAAATAATATCGGTCGTAATCGCCGCGTCGGGATAAAACGAACGGATTTTTTCCACCGAAACAAGAAATTCTTCCGCAGTGTACCTTCTATTCATCTCTTTAAGCACTTTATCGCTGCCCGATTGCAACGACAAATGGAAATGTGGCGCAAAATCTTTCAAAGCTTTCGTCGCTTCGAGCATCTTTTCCGTTATAATATTGTCTTCGAGACTTCCTAAACGAATTCTGAAATCAAAGTCTTTAAGCGCAAACAAAAGGTCGGCTAAGTCCTTGCCCTCGTCGCTGAAACCCGAAAGGTTTATTCCCGTTATAACGGCTTCTTTAGGCGAAAGCATTTTCAGCTCTTCGATAACGCTTTCGATTTTTCTCGAACGCGACCTACCGCGAAGATACGGAATTAAGCAATACGAGCAGAAGTTGTCGCACCCGTCCTGAACTTTTATATAAGTCCTCGTTTTAACGTCTGCGGCGGGAGAGAATTTTTGATAATACTCCTTGCTTTCGTCGATTTTTATTCCGTCTTCGTTTATTATGTCTATTATCTTGTCCTTGTTGAGCGCGCCCGTAACGAGCGAAACGCCCTTTTCCCTGAACTCTTCCGGGCTATGCTCCGAGGCGCAACCGCAAACTATAACCTTTGCAAAAGGGTTGTGCTTTCTCGCCCTCGTCACCGCTTGTCTGCTCTTTTTTTCAGCCTCCGCGGTAACCGCGCAAGTGTTTATTATGTAAAGGTCGGCTTCCTCTAATTTATCGCTCGTCTCGTATCCGAGTTCTTTTAGCCCCGTTATAAGCGTGGAACTTTCGTACCCGTTCACCTTACAACCGAGCGTGAATACTACTGCTTTCATTTGATTTCCTTAAAACGTAAAAATTGTAAAAATTAAAGATAATAAAAGTAATTTTAAAACTTTTTACAACACGCGTAATATGTTTTTTAAGCCTTGAACACCGCCGCGGACCATTCTCCGTCCGTAAGCGTTTCTTTTGTTTTTAATCCCGCTTCTTCGTAAGCGTTTATAACC
>CAKQSU010000328.1 GCA_934273135.1 uncultured Clostridia bacterium | reverse complement strand
CGTTGTACTCGTATTGAGTTTCGACTTTCGCAACGATACCCGCATTTTCGCTAAGCCCTGTTACGGTTTTTGTTAGCGGTAAGTTGTAGTCATTGAGAACGATATCCACGGCTTCGCCTTTCGTGTAAACAAACGAGGACAACGCGCTTTTGTTAAGCGTGTTCTTTTTAGCGCGCTCAATGTGCTTAGCCTCATACGGCGTATAACTATACCTTTCCGCTTCAATTACTTTGCCGTTAAAGACCTCGGTGTAACCGCATAATTTGCCGTTATTGAAATCATAGATTTCTTCTCCGTCTTCGGTCGTTATCGTAGTTTTATTCGTTGCGTATGTAATCGTGCATTCTTCCAAAAGCGAGTCGCTACCGCCGGTGAAATCATAATTCTTTACGGAAGTAAGCTTGCCGTTCGTATAAGTAAACTTTGTCTTTTTCCCGACGCTATTAACGATAGCCGTTATTCCGTCGGTCGAAGAATATTCGAGCGTAAGCGTTGTTTCGTCCGGGTAGGTTATCGTTTTGAGATAGTCACCGTCATACGTATAAGCTATTTTGCGTCCTCTGCCGTCGGCAATTTTGACGGGATAAGTGTTTTTCGAATCGTAATCGATTTTGATTTCTTTCTTGTCGCCGCTGTAAATTCCCGTAAGCTTGCCTTTGTCGTTATACTCAAACGTTATCGTGTTTTCGTACGCATCGATTATGGCTACAAGCTTTCCGTCGCTTCTGAAAGCTTTTACGATTTTTCCGTCGCTTGCGTAGTTAACCGCTTGCTCCCTTTGGTACAGTTCAAGGTCGCTCAAAACTTTTCGATAGACGACAAAGTACTTCTTTAACAAAGTTTTGTTTCCGTCACTTTTATTCCACAAAAGTTGAAGTTGTTCGTAAACGAGAGGTTTTTCGTTGTATGCCGCAGCTTTTTGGTTTTTTAAAATTTGTATTTGCCTTTCTATTTCGATTTTTTCTGCCCGTATTTCCGGACTTGTGCCTGTTAAGGAATCTCTTGCAATTTCTAACTCGGTAATCGCTGCATTATAGCTCGCTATCAATTCTGCTATCGTCTGCGTTGACCCATCTTCTTTCTTAATTTCACTTTCTTCATTATAAGCCGAATATAGAGATTTTCCGCTTATTCTGTCTTCCTTAGTAAGCAAATACTTTTTTGGGGTTACAAGTGACAAAAAGTCTTCAAAAGAATTAGGTCCGTTGTAATACGGTGTTTCGCTAAAATATTGTTTGTCGAAATATTCGTCCGCAATAGTATAATCTTTAAAGACCTTTTCGTAAGACTCTTTCTGTTCTTCAAGTTGCTTAATCTCGTCCGAACGTTGTTCGAAGTATTTTAGATTTTTAAACGCGCCTTTAAGCTCTCCTCCGAACGTTAAGCCCGATTCAAGGCAAGCTTCTCTTTCTACTTTTTTGCCCGAATATTCTAATTCGCCGTCGGCTTTTACCTCGATTTCAGACTTTTGAACATAGCTTTTTTCTCCGTTGTCGTCAATTACGTAATACTTTGTTTCGCAAGTATGAGTTCTTCCAAGCCCGTCGGTGTATACATAGTTTCCGTCAACGTTAACAGTAAGGCTTTCGTCTAAGTTTAACCCGAAATTAGTGCCGTATCTCGAAGCGTCGTTTTCTTTATCGAAGACATGCGCAACGCTTATGCCGATAGGCGAATCCTCGGTAATGCAATCGCTAAACACGAATTTACTCTTACCCGTTGCAAGGTTAAGCGAAACTCTGCCGCCGCAAGGCAGCGCAAAGCTTTTTCGCGCGTACTCGGGGTCGGTTTCGATATCTTCGCTTATACTTCCGCCGTTGTAATTTTGTCCGTCGCCTACGTCGCCCGTCGGTTCGGGGTCAGGCTCCTGCTCGGGGTCAGCCACCGGCTCCGGTTCAGGTTCCGGCTCAGGGTTAGGC
>CAKQSU010000327.1 GCA_934273135.1 uncultured Clostridia bacterium | reverse complement strand
TACGAATACTGCGTCAAGCAATTGGAAGAAGGTTCCGTTTTGCTGAAAAACGACGGAGCGTTGCCCTTAGCGGCGACGGAGCGAAACGTTACTCTTTTCGGTAACAACAGCGCGCATGTTATATATATATCGTAGCGGCGCAGGAGGTCCCACCCCCAACGACGAATATGTCGTGGATATGCAAAAAGCTTTTACGGACGGAGGATTCAAGATTAACAAAAAGTTGTATAAGGCGTACGAAGCGAGCGGAGTAAAAGTTTCCCTGACTTCTTCCGGCGAAGTTCCTTCCTCGTTTTATACGAGCGAGTTAAAAGCTACTTTCGATTCGTTTAAGGACGTTGCAATCGTAACGTTTGCTCGTTACGGTACGGAAAACACAGACCCGACAAGGGTTGTTGACGGAAGGGCATATCTCGCTCTTTCCAAAAACGAAGAAGATCTTCTTCAAATGATAAAGGACGATTCGAGATTTACAAAGACCATAGTTCTTTTGAACGGAGTTCTTCCTATGGAGCTTGATTGGCTCGACAAATACGAAGTCAATGCATGCATTTGGTACGGCAACCCCGGTTATTACGGATTGCCCGGTATAGTCAATATTCTTAAAGGCGACGCAAACCCGTCGGGGCATACGGTCGAAACCTTTGCAAACAACACGCTCAATTCGCCGGCTATGAGAAACTTCGGCGATTATAATTACGCTTTCGACGGTTCGGCGGTCGATGGGCAATACGGCAGAAAATACGTCGTTTACAAAGAAGGCATTTATGTAGGCTATAAGTATTACGAAACTCGTTATGAGGATTGCATACTCGGGCAGGGCGACGCTAAGTGTGCCGAGGGGGCAACAGAAGGAGAGACGGAATGGAATTATGCCAAAGAAGTATCTTTCCCGTTCGGATTCGGTCTTTCCTATTCAACTTTTACTCAAAAGATAGAAAACATGACGTATAACGCAAAAGACGATACGTTCACGCTGAAAGTAAAAGTTTCCAACACGTCGAACAAGGCGGGCAAAGAAGTCGTTCAGGTTTACGCGCAAACTCCGTATACGGAATACGACAAAGATAACGCGCTCGAAAAGGCGTCCGTACAGCTTATGGGCTACACCAAGGTTGACGTTCCCGCGGGGCAGAGCGTCGACGCGGAAGTGAAGTTCTCTCGCTATCTGATGGCTTCGTACGACGTTAAAGCCGACGGCGGCAAGGGCGCGTACATACTCGAACCGGGTAAGTACTATTTTGCGGTAGGAAACGGCGCGCACGAAGCACTCAACAACATTCTTGCCAAAAAGGGCAAAACGGGAATGTACGACCACAACGGAAAAACCGTTACGGGAAGCGTCGAATGCGTCAGCGAATACGACCCGGCTTTGACGGCGACGGACGCCACGACCTATAAAAAATCGCAATATACGGACAAGAAAGTAGAAAATAAATTTGCGGACGCAGACCTCAACTATTGGGCAGACGACGATCAGAAGATAACGTATTTAACGAGAAAAGATTGGAAAAACACTTTCCCGACGACGGTGACAACACTTCATGCCAACGAAAGAATAGTCAACGGGCTTCGCATGGATCAATATAAAAAGAGCGAAGGCGCACCGTCCTATAAGGCGATGATAGGCAAGGAAGTTGACGTCGAACTCGAAGAGCCAATAGACTTCATCGATATGAAGAATGTTCCTTTCGAAGATGAAAAGTGGGATAGATTTATTTCTCAGCTTACTCTCGATGAGCTTTGCGTTTCTGTTTCGGACGCGAGAGGTATTGCCGCTGTGGCTAAGGTAAACAAACCCATGAACGCCATTGCGGAAGGTCCGGAAGGCTTGCTTGCAAAATTCAAATACGGCGATAAACGCGCTTGTACCGGCTTTGCTACTCTGCCGACCACGACCGCAACATGGGATCATGTTATGCAGGGTAGATA
>CAKQSU010000326.1 GCA_934273135.1 uncultured Clostridia bacterium | reverse complement strand
CTATAAGCCCGTTATCGATGTATAAATACCCCGAACGCAAACCGTTTGGGGTTATTATTTTATCGCTTTTAATCTCTATCATAGTAGCGCCGAACTTATATCGTCGAGATACATTTTTGCGTTATCTCTCGTTCTTAAAATGCTCGCGGGGCAATGCTCGTCTATACTGCCGTTTATAGTTTCGTAAACCGCATTAGCCTTAGTTGCCGCAGGAACTATACAGAACAGCCATGGAGCAGCTACAAGCGTGGGAACGGTCAAAGTCATTGCGTGCGTAGGAACTTCGTCAATCGCCTTGAAACAACCGTCGTTCACTTGCTGATTTCGGCAAATTTCGTCGAGTTTCACGGGCTTTACAACCTTTTTATCGTTGAAATCCGCAACTTCGGGGTCGTTAAACGCTATATGTCCGTTTTCGCCTATACCCATAACGACTATATCCGTCGGATTTGCTTTTAAAAGTTTGCCGTATCTCTCGGCTTCCTTTTCGGGATCGGTCGCCGTTATATCTATATAATTAACGCTTTTGAAGGGGACAAGTCCGAAAATATGCGCTTTAAGAAAATTGCCGAAACCCTGCGGCGCGTTTTTGTCAAGACCGATATACTCGTCCATGTGGTAGGCGTTCACCCTGTTCCACTCTATGGTTTCATCTTCGACCAACGCTTTCAGAACGTCGTTTTGCGAGGGCGCGGCTGCAAATATCATATTGATTTCCTGCTGTTCGGCAAGCAATTCTTTGATTTTAGCCGAAATATCTTTCGCCGCGGCTTCGCCCATAAGCGTTCTGTTTTCAAAAATTTCTACTTCTAATTTATCTTTTACAAACGTTTTCATAATAAGTCTTTCAATTTTTCAACGGCGTCCGTAAACGCCGCCTTTTGATTATCGTATTTGTACGGGTTATCAAAACTCTTTCCTACAAGCGCGTTAAGCCCCGAAAAAGTCTGCAAATGCGGTTCCAAAGTTATAAACGCATCTTTCCCGCCGTTTAATTTATAATCGTCAAGAATGTCTTTTATCCTGGCTTCGCCCTTGCCCGCGGGAACTATCGCGCCCGTAAAAAACGCGTCTTTTATATGAAAATACTCTATATGTTCAAACAAAAGTTTATACGCCGCCATAGGCTCGTAGCCGTCCAAAACGAAGTTGCCCATATCGAACACGCATTTGATTCTTCCGCCGAAATATTCGGCTATTTCAAGGCATTTTTCAGGACTTTCGCCATAGATTAAGGCTTCGTTTTCGTGGCATAAGGTAAGCCCCGCACTTTCCGACAAACCGACGAGTTTTTCAAGCCCCGCATAAACTTCGCTTTTACATTTATCAAATGGCGTCTCTTTTGAATAAAACGAGAATATTCTCACATTCTTCGCGCCGAAAATATTTGCCGTTTCATAAACTCTTTTCGCTGTTTCGAAATGTGCGTTCAAATCGCCCTTTATATCGATTTTGCCGAGCGGCGAACCTATCGACGAAACTCTTATTCCGTAATCGTCAAGTACTTTTTTAACCTCTTTTACTTCGCTTTCTGTAAGAACCGAAACGTTTTTACCGTTCACTCCGCGAAGCTCGATATATTCGATACCGAACTTATTCAACGCCTCACATTGTTCTTTCAGATTATCGGCATATTCGTCCGCAAAAGCGGATAAAATCAGTTTATTCATTACTACACCTCGAATTTATTTATTTTCTCTTCGTTGCCGCTTTCCAAAGATCTTTGAATTGCATTAAGCACAAAGACGGGGGCAATGAAATCTTCGTAAGAAAGGCGTTGTTTCTCGCCGCAAAGGAGTCCGTAAAAACTATTGAATTCCATCTTAAAACATGGATTTAATTCGTTTATCGGCAACTCTTCTCCATGTACGCCGTTCTCTGCAATACGCATTGCGTAATATAAATTATTTTTGTCAACATATAAACCGGTTACGTCATAATCTTTATATCTGAAC
>CAKQSU010000325.1 GCA_934273135.1 uncultured Clostridia bacterium | reverse complement strand
GCTCAAACGCCGCCACTTCCTTTTCCATATCGGCTTTTATCTCGGCAAGCGCGCCTTCGAGCTTGTCGGAGCCTACGGCGTAATGGCTTGCGGGGAATATCGCCGCGTGTTTTAGTTCCGCCGTGACTTTGCCCGTGAGCGCGTCTATCTCGCAGATTCTGTCCACCGTATCGCCGAAAAATTCGACTCTTATCGCCGTTTCCGAGTTAGAAGCGGGGAAAATGTCGAGTACGTCCCCGCGCTTGCGGAATGTCGAACGCTGAAAATCAACGTCGTTACGCGTGTACTGAATTTCGATGAGCTTGCGCATAAGCTCGTCCGGCTTAATGTCCATACCCTCTCGGATAGAAATCATAAGCCGCATATACTCTTCGGGCGCGCCCAAGCCGTATATACACGAAACGGAAGCGACGACTATAACGTCCCGCCGCTCGGACAGAGCGCAAGTCGCGCTGTTACGGAGCTTGTCTATCTCGTCGTTTACCGCCAAATCCTTTTCGATATAAGTGTCCGAACTCGGTATATACGACTCCGGTTGATAATAATCGTAGTAAGAAACAAAGTATTCCACTCTGTTTTCGGGAAAGAATTCCTTGAATTCGCTGCACAGCTGCGCGGCAAGCGTCTTGTTGTGCGCGATAACGAGCGTCGGTCGGTTTACGTTTTTTATAACGTTAGCCATCGTGAACGTTTTCCCGCTCCCCGTAACCCCTACGAGAACTTGCGTTCTGAACCCGTCAAGAACGCCTTCCGTCAATTTTTCTATCGCCTGCGGCTGGTCCCCCGTCGGCTTGAATTTACTTTTTAAAACAAATTTATCCATGTGTAGCTCACTCGCGCAAAAATGCTTTTTTCTTACATCGACCTTCCCCCGATTTTGAAAAAATCTTCGTGGGGAAGGGGGACCGCCGTCGCGTCGGCGGTGGATGAGGGGATATTCAAGTAAATCGATATTTGCGCCAACGGCGCACCTTCTTCACCCTTTTCGTCCGCGTAAATCGTTCTCCACTCTACAAAACAGTCACTTCCGCCTCGTAAACAAACGGGAATCGTGCTTCCACTTTCTTTTTTATCTCGCAAAACAACTCCCTTAAAGCAGAAACGTCACAAACGCTCACTTGCGCATATATCACAACAAAACAGCCGTTGCCGCCCCTCCTCGTCCTCACGCGACACCCCATAACGCCGCCAATATTAAGCACAAAATCGACAATGCTTTGTTCGACTTGCCGCCCCGCATAGTAATCAATAAGCGTCAGAAACGCCGAAACAAAAATTTTCACGGCGACAATCGCAATAAGCGCGGAAAGAATCAATCGGCACACAAATTCGCCCGCAAAAAATGATGCGGCGATAAAAAGAGAACCGACAAGCGCGGCTAATGACGAAAGCGAATCGGCTTGGTGGTGCCACGCGTCGGCTTTGAGAATTTCCGACCGAGACCTTCTCGCCGTTTTTAAAACGATAAAAAACAAAACTTGCTTAACGACTAAAGAAAACACGCAAACGGATATCGTCAGCCTTTCGCCGCCGCCCGACGTTTGATTTTCGCCGGAACAAAACAGCAAGACGGCTGTAAGAATAAGCGCGACCGAAGAAGCAAGCGCGGTAAAATTCGCGATTTTTACATATCCGTACCCGAATTTTTCTCCCTTTTTCCGCTTTGCCAACACGTCGCCCAAAAAACACACGACCGTCACGACAACGTCCGTAAGCGAATGAACGGCGTCCGCTTTCAACAGCTCCGAGCAAGCTATAAAGCCCGTTATCAGCTTAACGACAAACAGCAAAACGTTCCCGGAAAACGACATTAAAAACGCTCGCTTTTCACTTCTTCTTTCGTTCATCGCAAAAACCCGTCGTTACATTATATGTTCGCCCCTCTCGTCGCGTAACAACTTTCCCCTCACACCGCAGAGCAGATTTTATCCTCGCACCGCAGAGCAAATTTTATTC
>CAKQSU010000324.1 GCA_934273135.1 uncultured Clostridia bacterium | reverse complement strand
CATGTTCTCTGGCAGACGTTCGACGGCGTTTTTTAAAGCGACCGTCATGCCCCAAATGCCGGCTAAGTTTTCCGTTCCCGCGCGCTTACCGCTTTCCTGTGCGCCGCCCTCTATTAAGGAAGCAAGCGGAACGCCCTTTTTAACGTACAGAACGCCCACGCCCTTAGGACCATGGAATTTGTGCGCCGAAAGGGAAAGCATATCGATATTGTCGAGTTCCACATTGACGGGGATATGCCCGACGGCTTGCACCGCGTCGGTGTGGAAAACGACTTTTTTGTTTCTGCAAACCTCGCCTATCTCCCGAACGGGGTTTATCGTGCCGATTTCGTTGTTTGCGTACATCACGGTGACAAGGCAGGTGTCGGGGCGGATTGCCTTTTCGACCTGCTCCGCCGTTACGCCGCCGAATTCGTCGGTGGGTAAAAGAGTGACTTCGTAGCCTTCGCTTTCAAGCTTTTTAAGCGTGTGAAGAACGGCATGGTGTTCGACCGTTGTCGATATAATGTGTTTTTTACCCTTTTTCGCGCCGTAAAACGCGGCGGAACGCAATGCCTGGTTGTCCGATTCGCTGCCGCCGGAAGTAAAATAAATTTCGTCCGGACGCGCGCCCAAACAAGCGGCAACCTCCGCGCGGGCTTCAAACAGTTTTTCCGCCGCCCCCTGCCCCGGGGTATGCAAGCTCGACGGGTTGGCGTAAATCTCGTCGAAGAAAGGCATCATCGCCTCTATAGCGGCTTTGCTCGTTTTGGTCGTAGCCGCGTTGTCCATATAAACTTTCATACAATATCCTTTTTCGGATTCTATTTACTTACCTTTTCGGTAAGCGATTACATTATAATACGACTTTACTACTCTGTCAAGCGGTTTTAAGCAAAAAAATTTAACAATTAAAAAAAGCATGCCGAAAGACATGCTCTTACTAATATAAAATATAAAAAAGCAATTACACCGACCTTAAAATCGAAAATAAAGCCGAAGAGTCGGGCGGATTGCCGCCGTTGCCGAGAAGAACAAGCTCTATTGTTACGACAGATACGGCGATGAAGGAAACAATCGCATAGCAAAGCGCGATTTTCCAAAGCCTGCCGAGCGGCTTCATCATGCAAAGATTGAATATTACCGAAAAAGCCGACGTCGTGCAACCGAACATTATCCACGCAGGCATTAAAACAATCAACGAAAGCGCTGCGCCCAAGGATTCTCCCGCATCGGCGTTATCGTTTTTAAACAGGTCGCCGAACGTTATGGCGGCAAAAACTTCTATCGCAACGGCTATCACGCAAACGATAGTGCCGGCAATCAGCGCGGCTTTTTGTTTTTTTGTGAGCTTTTGAACTTCCTTTTTCTCGATATTTACGTCCGATTCCATATTCTTTTCCTCCGTTTCGGCAAAAAATTGCCTTTTGTATGCTTAAAGTATACCCTAAAAGAAAATCTTTGTCAACCATAATTTAAAACTTCTTTAAAATATGCTTAAAAAATATGCTTAAAAATAACCGCCGCGCAAAAAGCGAGGCGGCAAAAGTAATGCGCTTAGAGATTGTATTTCTTATCAATATTTTGATTTTAAGCCCGTTCTTCGAAGCCGAGACTTATCATGAGCGCAAGGTCTACCCTCTTCATAAGACTCGGCGGAAGCGAGCCTATGCGTTCTTTCAAGCGGCGTTTGTCAAGCGTGCGGATTTGTTCGAGCAACACAACCGAATCGTGCGTTAAACCGAAGCTTTCCTTTGAAAGCTCGATATGCGTGGGAAGCCGAGCTTTGTCGAGTTTGCTCGTCACTGCGGCGGCGATAACGGTAGGGCTGTACTTGTTCCCGACGTCGTTCTGCACGACGAGAACGGGGCGTACGCCGCCTTGCTCGCTACCGACAACGGGGCTTAAATCGGCATAATAAAGTTCACCGCGTTTTATCATAATAACCTCTCGTATGCCGCCGTCCCTTAATATACCC
>CAKQSU010000323.1 GCA_934273135.1 uncultured Clostridia bacterium | reverse complement strand
CGTCTATGCCGTATTCGTTTAAAAGTTTTTCGGTCGTTCCGTCTTTCGTCATTTCGGCAAGTTTTTCGGTAAGGCTTCTTACAAGCCCTGAATGCGAATCTTTTTTAAAGGCAACGCCTATCTGCACTTTTACGAGCGGTTCTTTAAGATAACGATATTGATTATCCGGATAGTTTCTTATTCTTTCGTCCAAAGCCGTTCTATGCCCGGCGACGGCGTCCGCATAGCCTTTGCGGAGCGAAGCGAAAACGTTATCTACCGTCGTGAAGCATAAAAGATTTTTTAAGGTGAGTTCGCCGCTTATAAGCATATCGGAAAAAATTTCGTCGGGCTTAGAAGTCGACTGCACCGCAACGCTTTTGCCGTTAAGATCGGCTAACGTTTGTATGTCGGAGTCCTTTTTGACAAGCACCGACTGCGTGCTGTTCATATACGGTCCCGCCCACGAATACAAATCTTCGCGACCGGTAAGAGAAAAACAGCCCCAAAGACAATCGACTTCGCCGTTTTCGAGCAGAATATCCTTTCTGTTCCACACTATCTGCACGAAAGTCACTTTGTAGCCGAGCCTGTTAAATGCTTCCTCGGCAAGGGCTACGTCAATGCCCGAAAACACGCCGTCGCCGTCCATATAAAAGAACGGTCTGTAGTCGTCGCTTCCGATGATGATTTCCGGGCGAGTGTCTTTGCCCGGCGCGGCAGGGGCTTTTTCGCAACCGGAAAATGTTACGCAAACGAAAGAAAAAAACGCGCAAACGATAAGATATGCAATTTTCCGATATAAAAATCTTAGTTTTTGGAATTTCATTTTTTATTGCAAAATTACTTTTGTTCCTCTATGTTTTCGATTTCTTCCGAAAGTTCGCTCAAACATTCGAGAAGTAAAGGATTAAACGCGCCGCACTTGCCCTCCAAAATCATTCTCATCGATTTTGTGTGAGAAAAGCGTTCCTTGTACACCCTTTTGCATGCAAGCGCGTCATAAACGTCGCAAATCGAAACTACTTGCGCGGAGATGGGGATTTGGTCGCCTTTTAGCCCTTCGGGGTAACCCTTACCGTCCCACCGCTCGTGGTGGTAACGGCAGATTTCGTCGGCGAATTTAACGAGCGGTTCGTTTGCGTACTCTTTTAAGCTCCTGAGCATTTCCGAGCCGATGACCGTGTGGCTTTTTATGATTTCGTATTCCTCTTTAGTGAGCTTTGAGGGCTTGTTGAGTATTTTTTCGTCTATCGCTATTTTGCCTATGTCGTGGAGAGCGGAAGCGTTTATTATGTGGTTTACGTCCTGCGCGGAAAGATTGTACTTATCGGTTTTTAGAACGAGCGTTTTAAGCATCAGTTCGGTAAGACGGCGCATCATGATAACGTGTCTGCCGCATTCGCCGTTTCTGAATTCGACTATTTGCGACAAAATACCCGTCATTACGCGCGAATCGTTTTCCTGCGCTATCATTTGCCTCGTAAGCCTGTCCACGAGCCGTTTTTGCTTGTCGTAAAGCTGAATGGTGTTCATAACCCGCCTATATACGACCTTCATGTCGAACGGGCGCGTTACGTAATCGGATACGCCCATGTCGTAAGCGCGTTGCATCGAAGCGTCGCTTTCGTCGCCCGTAATCATTATCACGGGAACGCTTTCCGAAAGCCTGCTGACGTTCATATAGTTAAGCACGGCAAACCCGTCCATACCGGGCATTACGACGTCGAGAAGCACGACGGACAAGTCCTCGCCGTACTTTTTCAAAAGCTTTACGCATTCTTCGCCGCTACCCGCCTCTATGACGTTAAACTCGTTTTTGAGTATGGAGGAAAGTATTTCGCGATTGAGTTCGGAATCGTCCACGATAAGAACGTTGTGTTTTTGCTTTTGCGCGGGAAATTCGTCAAAATCGGTAACGATGAAGTTCTTTTCCTTTTTCGCCCTGTACATAAGCGCGTCCGCGCGGGAAACGGCTTCGGAGATATACTC
>CAKQSU010000322.1 GCA_934273135.1 uncultured Clostridia bacterium | reverse complement strand
CTTTACAATAGATTGCGACTGCGTTATCGTCGCCGTAGGCACTTCGCCAAATCCGCTCATAAAATCGACTACCGACGGGCTGGAAGTAACTTCCCGCGGCGGAATAGCGGCGGACGAAAACGGCAAAACTTCTATCCCGGGCGTTTACGCGGGCGGCGACGCCGTAACCGGTGCAGCCACAGTTATCTTGGCCATGGGCGCGGGCAAAAAAAGCGCGGCGGCAATCGACGAATACCTTAAAAATAAAGGCTGATTTTTTATAAAAGATAGTCTATATATCGATTAAACGACAAAAAACGCTTTCCGTAAGGTAAATACGGAAAGCGTTTTCTTATGCAAAAAAGTGGCTTATCTTTCGGGAATATATAGCGGCGAGTTGAAAACGGTGATGTTCAAATCTCTTTCGGCGTAGATGAGGTTGAACATATACAAAAACATCGGGTAAAAGTAGAAAATGTGATTGTCCAAAAGACTGTTCACTATCAGCGCGCCGACGGCTACCGCCATAAAAAACCGCGCCTCGGTGGGCTTTTCGACAAAGAGCATTATGCTTTGCGCGCGCATTACGATATATCCCGCCAACCCGAACAGTCCGCATGCGGCTAAAAGCTGGATAGGCGTATTGTGAAACGTAATCAGCCCGAAGAAGTAGTTCTTTGAAAAAGACAAATCGTCGTAACCGAAGCCGACGCCGAAAGACGGGGACTTCATGAACCATTTAAAGCCTATCTTCCAAAGCTCGAATCTACCGCGGTCGTCCATTTTTGTTTTTATAAGAAAATCGAAAAACTTCGGCACAAGCCCCCAAAGGGACAGCATTATAATTATCGAAGCAAGCGCAACGCCGACCAAAGAAACAATCTTTTTTTTGTCGCTTCTCTTTTTTGCGACGACGTATATGACAGTCGCCGCGATTACGCCGACAGCCGTTAAAATAGAAGCGCGCGAAAGCGTGAAAAGCGTTCCGAACATACCGAGCGCGAGAAGCGAAAAATAGATATAACTTTTGTTTGTTTTTATCGCAAGGTATGCGCAAGCGGGCATTGTCAGAACAAATATGACGCCTATATTGTTGCTTACTCCCCAACCCAAAAAGATGTCGTTTTTGCTTACGATTTCCTTGCCGTACGCCGCGGCGAAAAACTTAACGGAAACTTCGATGAAAACAATCAAGAGCGCGACTGCAGAAGCATGGCAAAAATATTCGTAACCGGAATCGTCGTCGCTAAGCGTTCCCGAAAAATAAAAATAAATAAACAGAAACGCAACGGCTTCTATGGCGGCAAACCATAGATTTTTAATTGTGTAGCCTTCGAACCCGAAACCGTTTAACAAAAGCGCGACCGCAAAGAACAAAAGCCCCGAAGCAAGGCGTTTAGGCTTAACGAAAACGTCCGAAAACTTTTTGTAAATAACAAGGTGCGCTATAAACGCCGCGGCGCAGATTACGGCGAGGAATATTATCGTCCCTACCATAAAAGGCGAGGATAAAAAACCTTGTTCCGCTTCGCTCGGGTTATTCCACGACGGATAATGCTTATAGGAAACTGCGAACACCACCGAAATAACAAGCATAACCGCGGGCTTAGTGCTTTTGCAAAACAAAGAGGATAAAACAAGGTTAATTACGATATAATAAAACGCAAAAACTTCGAGCGCAAAAAGCCCCGAAAACAAAACTACCGCTCCCGTTATCCACAGATAAAGTCGGGAGTAGTAGTAAGATTCAAACCTATCGTTGAGTTTTTTTATCGCAATATTCATTCTCTTCATCCTTTCATTCGTAGCGCGGTAAACCTCGCTTTTTTCATTTTAACACAATCGCGTTTTTTTTGCAAGAATAAAGAATACTTTATTATAACTTTATGTAATTAAAAGATCGAGCGGCGCATATAGATAGGCTATGAAGTTGTTGAAAAGAACGCTTTTTATTGTTTTTGCCTTGTTTGAAGCGTTTTCCGTTTGCTTTTTCTTTTTTCCCGAAAGAATTAAAA
>CAKQSU010000321.1 GCA_934273135.1 uncultured Clostridia bacterium | reverse complement strand
ATGTATACCTTCGAGGACAAAGGCAAACGCTCCATAACGTTAAAGCCCGAGGGTACGGCGGGAGTTGCGCGCGCATTTATCGAAAACGGTTTGCAAAGCGGCGTTATGCCCGTTAAAATGTACTATATCACGCCCGTTTTTCGCTATGAAAGACCGCAGGCGGGAAGGCTCCGCGAACACCACCAGTTCGGCGTGGAATTTTACGGTTCGTCATCTGCCG
This sequence comes from uncultured Clostridia bacterium, assembly GCA_934273135.1. Lineage (GTDB taxonomy): Bacteria > Bacillota > Clostridia > Christensenellales > Borkfalkiaceae > UBA4636. The sequence continues at coordinate 1,777 of CAKQSU010000321.1, read as the reverse complement.
ACACGGACGCGGAAGTCATTCTTTTGGCGTACGATATTTTAACTAAGCTCGACCTCAAAGTAAAGCTCAACATAAACAGCATGGGGTGCGCCGATTGCAGAAAGCAATACAACGCGGCTTTAAAAGCGTATTTAAAGGACAATTACGACTGTCTTTGCGAAACCTGCAAGGTTCGTTACGAAAAAAATCCTTTGAGAATACTCGACTGTAAGGAAGAAAAATGCAGAGAAATTTGCAAAAACGCGCCTAAGATAACGGATTATCTTTGCGACGATTGCAAGGCGCATTTCGAAAGGCTCAAAAAACTTCTTACCGTAGCGGGGCTTGAATACACCGTAAACCCGCTTATCGTAAGGGGACTCGATTATTACACGAAAACCGTTTTCGAATTCGTTACCGACGCGCTCGGTTCGCAAGGCACGGTTTGCGGCGGCGGAAGATACGACAATCTCGTATCTGAGCTGGGCGGACCGAAGATGCCCGGAATAGGCTTCGGAATGGGCATTGAACGCGTGCTTATGCTTATGGAAGCGACGGGAGTCGAAATCCCGAAGGAAAAACAACTCGAAGTTTACTTTGCTTCGATGGGCGAAAAGGCTTACGAGATTGCTTTTAAGGTGACGGAGGTTTTGAGAAGAGCCGGCGTCAAGGCGGAATGCGACCATATGGGGCGCGGCGTTAAGTCGCAGTTCAAATATGCGGACAAGCAAGGCGCGAAGAACGTTGTAACGATAGGCGACAACGAAATCGAAAGCGGCGTCGTCAACGTTAAAAACATGGCGGACGGTACTCTCACGGAAGTAAAACTCGATAATCTTGTAGAATATTTTAAAGGATAAAGAGTAAAATTCCTAAAATATATTTTAAAAATTATTTAAGCCCGTAGTCGGTTTTTCGCCGATAAAACGGGCTTTTTTACGCGTTAAAGGCGAATTATATTTCATATTAGCGACAAAATCCGACGGTATATAACAAAAAATATAAAAATATATAAAAAATTATATAGAAAAAGGAAAAAGCCCCCTAAAAATCTTTGCGGAAAAATTTCAATTGTGTTAGAATTGCAATGGTAAAAAATTATTGCAATCTTTATGGAGCCATTGTATTAGAATTGCAATGGAAAAATATTGCAATCTTTATGGAGGCATTATGAAGAATAAAGTCGTTATACCTTTCGACGGGACGAAGGAACAGGAAGAACAATTAAGAGGCGTTCTTGCGGAACTTAAAAGCTTGCCCGGCGGACTCATGCCCGCGCTTCAAAAGGCGCAGGATATTTACGGATATCTTCCCAAGGAAGTTCAGGTTATCATCGCCGAAGAACTCGGCGTGCCGCTGAGCGAAGTTTACGGGGTTGCCACGTTCTACTCTCAGTTTTCCTTAACGCCGAAGGGACAGTATCAGATAGGCGTTTGCCTCGGCACGGCGTGTTACGTCAAAGGCTCGGGCGAAATTTACAACGAGCTTTGTAAAGAGCTTGGCATCGAAAGCGGCGGAGTTACGCCGGATAAGCGGTTTTCACTCGACGCGACTCGTTGCATAGGCTGCTGCGGATTGGCTCCCGTTATGACGATTAACGGCGAAGTTTACGGCAAGATAACCGCAAAAGACGTTGCGGGCATTCTCGCTAAGTACAAAGCCTGACGAACGAAAATATATAAGAGGATTTTGGAGGATATTTTATAAATGACAATTGCCGAGCTTAACGCAATCAGAGATAAAATGAAAAAAGTAAGCGCGGACCGTCAGCCGGCTACGCCCGATTCGATTAAAATAG
>CAKQSU010000320.1 GCA_934273135.1 uncultured Clostridia bacterium | reverse complement strand
TACGCCTGCCTCACGCTCGCAAAAAATCATCAAAAAATACGCTCTTTTAGGTGCTTCGCATTTTTGCGGATAAGAAAAAAGCCGTTTACGGTTCGGTTTTTGCAAGGCAAACGACCGACATAGTACTTTGGCGTAAATTGATGGGCGTTTAACGAAGAAAAAACCGATTTATTGCCGCAAAAATAATTAGTGATGAAGAATGCAATCCCTAACAGCAAATAGCCTAAAAACCACTAATTTTGCACAAAAGGACTATTTTATTGTATAAAAAGTCAACTAAACTTGATTTTTACCATAAAAACACGTTGACATATTATGCGATTAAGAATAAAATATAATATGCGCGAGTTTCGTAAAAGGAAAAATTCGCGATAAAACGAAAAAAACAACGAAGGAAAACACGGTATGTGCGGAATAGTAGGATATTTCGGAAGAGAAAACGTTGAGAACATGCTCATCAAAAAGCTTAAGCTTTTGGAGTACAGAGGTTACGATTCTTCCGGTATCGCCGTAAAAAGCGGAGAAAAGTTTAAGGTAACCAAGGCAAAAGGCGAGATAGCCAATCTCGAAAAGATAGTAGAACCGCTCGAAGGGGCGAACATAGGCATAGCGCATACGCGTTGGGCGACGCACGGCGTACCTTGCGAAGTCAACGCGCACCCGCACCTTTCGATGGACAACGAGTGGGCGATAGTACATAACGGCATAATCGAAAATTACGGCGCCCTCAAAAACAAGCTGACAAAAAGAGGTTATGAGTTCGTGAGCGAAACGGACACGGAAATCGTGGCGACGCTCATAGAGTATTACAGAAAAAAACACAACGTAACAAACAACCTTAACGCGATAATAAGGGCTTGCAGTAAGCTTGAAGGAAGTTACGCGCTTGCGGTTTTAAACAAGAACAGAAACAAAATTTACTTTGCAAAGAACAAATGCCCGCTCTATTGCGCGGTAAAAGGCGAAGAATTTATGCTTGCGAGCGACCCTATATGCTTTGTAGGGTTTGCGGACGAGTATTATAGCCTCGAAAACAAAGAATACGGATATTACGGCGACGGCACGCTTGTTTTCAGCGACGATTTGTTCCAGCAAATCGAAAAGAAGCCCGTCAAGCTCGATTGTTCGGCTTATAACTTCGAAAACGATTATAAGCACTTTATGATAAAGGAGATTTACGAAGTAAAGGATTCGATAAAGAACGTTATCGAATATTATTCGGACCAATCGGCGTATAAGCATTTCGACGAAATAAACTTTAGCGAAATAACCGACATAAAGATTGTCGGGTGCGGCACGGCGTACCATGCGGGGCTTGTCGGCGCGAAGATAATCGAAAAACAGCTCGGGGTAGAGTGCAATGCGTACGTCGCAAGCGAATTCAGATACATGGACCCCAAAGTCGGCAAAAACTCGCTCGTTATACTCGTCAGCCAAAGCGGCGAAACGGCGGACACCTTGGCGGCGGAAGAGCTTTCACGCAATAAGGGCGCAAAGACGCTTGCCGTGGTAAACGTTGAGTATTCCGCGCTCGCAAAAACCGCCGATTACTTTTTGCCAATAAAAGCGGGCGTGGAAATCGCGGTTGCTTCCACAAAGGCGTACGCGGCGCAAATCGCCGTTTTATACCTTGTTGCGGCAAGGATAAAAAGAAACCTTTCCTTAGGCGAAACGCCCGTTATAGAGGAGCTTGAAAAGCTGAAAAAAGCCGTCACCGTTAAGGATGCCGAACATTACAAGATGATTGCCGACATGCTGCAATATCAGCAAGATTTGTTTATGATAGGCAGGGGCGCGGACTATTGCACCGCGCAGGAAGCGTGCTTGAAAATAAAAGAGACTTCTTACATAAACGCCAACACGTATTATGCGGGCGAACTCAAACACGGATTTCTTGCGTTGATTGAAGAAAACACTTACGTTTGCGTTTTCGCAAGCGACAAAAACCTGCTTTTAAAAACCCTTGCCAATGCGGAAGAAGCTAAGTCGAGAGGGGCAAAGCTCA
>CAKQSU010000319.1 GCA_934273135.1 uncultured Clostridia bacterium | reverse complement strand
CGCCTATTCCGCCCGCGATTAAGAAAATAAGCGCGGGGATCGATTCGTAACCCTTTTTTAAGCTGCTTAAGTAGACTATTCCTATTATTATAGAAACAATCGAAAGCGCGTTGACGACGTAATATACGGGCGTTTTGTCCGCAAAAAATTTCTTTATTCCGTCCATCACTCTACCTCCTTTGCGGAAGCTCTGTAAAAAACGTTCGTGACCTTTAGCGGCTTTTTACCCTCGGCGTCGGAAAAAATCGCGCCGCACTCCTTGCAGCCGTAATATTCGACGTTAGAAGTCAAATCGCCGTCAAGTTTTGCCGCCGCAAACTTTTCTAAGGCGTGAGTGTGAGCGGGTAGTTCTCCGCTCGTTCTCGTTATAGCCACGCCGACTTTTGCGTCCTCCGCTTCGCTTTGAAGTTGAATGACGGGAATAATGTTGGAATTATCGTCCGAAGCGGTGAAAATTATTTTATAAGCCGCATGCTCGCCGGGTTTTAGGGTTATGGTTTTTCCGCAATTAACGGCGACGGCGGAGTCTAAGTTTACGCCCGTCTGCACTTGGAAAAGCTTGAAAGAAACTTCTTTTTCGCCTTTATTTTCAACGTTGTAAGTGAAAATATACGTCTTACCCTTTTCTATGCCGGCTTCGGTGCCGCTTGCGCCTACGCCAGTCAAAAACCGAGTGAAGTTGCCCGCTTTGCCCGTTAAAGACAGAATACTGCCGCGGAGCAAATCGTCGTCCGAAGAGCCTTTTATATCGACGTCACGCTTATCGAGCATTGCCGAAAACGCCGTGTTTACGGTAAAAATCGAGTCCTCGCCTATCTTGGAAACAATGTTTGCGGTCGAGGACGAAGTGTCGAGTTTTTCCGCGCCGTTTTTGTTTATGCCCGGGGTCAAAACCTTTTCTTCGAGGGGTTTTTCGGGGCTTGTTATAATCTGTACGGAAATCTCTTCGTCCGGCATTCTGAAACGGTTAAAATCATAGGTTTTGCCGTTCATAAGGTTTTTAACGCCCACTACATAGCCAAGCCCCGTGTAATTGAGCTTAGGCATAAGCGAGCCGACGGCAAGTTCGAGGTCCGTAAACCCGCCGTCGAACGTGACGAGCGGAGTTATAATGTGAATTTTATGAGTAACGACCTCTTCAAGCCCGTAATGCTTGATTGTTTCGAAGCGGCTGAGGTCCTGGTTGACCGCGGCTTCCGTCTTTTTGCCCGAATCCCCGCCGCTCGTGTTGCCCGTATTTGCGCAACCGAGCAAAAAGCATGCCGACAGCGCAGCCGCGCAAAGCACGGCAAGCAATTTTTGTGTTTTCATTTCTACCTTCCTTTTTACGCTTTTCAAGCGTTAAATCTTTGAGATAAGCTTTTTATCTCTGCCGTAATATTATCGCACTTTTTTGCCCGTTTGTACATTGCAAAAGCTATTAAATTACATTGCATTTTCTATTCTTTTTGCAAATTTTTAAGTAAAAAACGAAATAAAGCAAGCAAAAAGAACGCCCTTTTTTAGAACGTTCTTTATAAATTGAATGCGGCAGCTCCTTATCCTCCCGTGTCGTTGCCAACAAAGTACTTTCAGCGCAATTGAGCTTAACTTCTGTGTTCGGAATGGGAACAGGTGGAACCTCAACGCTATCGCCACCGCAATGGTTATATAATCGATATCCTTTTCTTTACAAACCTACTTTCACTTCACTTTGCAATCAAGAACATCAAAGTATATACTAAATTGTTTTTAAGCCTTAGCCTTTAAATGAAGACTGACAGCTGCATAGTAAACATTGAACAAAGAAACAAAAAAGCTCAAATCTGAATTTTTTGTATGTGGTAAGTGTTTCTTAATTCGCTTTAATTCTCGTTTATGAGAATAAGCCCTCGACCTATTAGTATCGGTCAGCTCAATGCCTCACAGCACTTACACCTCCGACCTATCAACCTTTTTGTCTAAAAGGGGTCTTACTACCTTACGATATGGGATATCTTATCTTGAGGCGAGTTTCACGCTTAGATGCTTTCAGCGTTTA
>CAKQSU010000318.1 GCA_934273135.1 uncultured Clostridia bacterium | reverse complement strand
CTTTCAAGCGCGTTGTCAAGCGCGTTCATAAAGAAAGAATAAGTGTCCGTCGGCGACATAAAGAGAAGCGAAGCCCCGTCGGCTATAACTTCGAGCCGAACGTTGTTTTTGTCGCAAGCTATCTTTTTTTCGCTAAGCACGAGGTCTAAACTATTGTTGCCCGTTTCTATGCGTTCGCCGTACTCGGCTACGGCTTTTTCCACCTCGTCGATCATTTCGTCCGCATCGCCGTCCACGCCTTTTTGCCTTAAAATTTTAATCTGCTTTTTCAGGTCGTGGCACTTTATGTTTATGAGTTCTATGTTCTCTTCCGAAATTTTATGCTGTTTCTGCTCGGCAACGAGAAGTTGCTCCGTGACGTACTGCTTGTTTATAAGCCCGGCGTTCCTGAACACGCCGAATTGATATAGCAAAGACAGTAAACAAACTATAATAGAAACGCATTTTAGAAGTATTTGCGATAAACTCGTAAGCCCCTGCATAACATTAAAAAGCGTAAATATGACGTTGCTTGCGACAAAAGCTATTATAACGACTATCGTCGTTTGCAAGGTGTTCACTATAATAGAATTGTTTCTGTTTTTATAGACGAATGCAAAAAACAGTATAACCGCGGCGATTGCTGCCGCAAAAAAATATATTGCGAGTCTCGCCCAGCCGCTGACCTTAACGAGTTTGCATATAAGTTCCTGAATGTTCAGCGTAAGGTTTTGCGATATGTACGCCGCCGAGCAATCGAAAATCGTTCTTTTAAATGGTCGTTTGAAGCACAAGTGCGACGCAAGAACGGACACCGCGAATATCAAAAAACAATTGAATATTATGGTAAGTTGCCCGAGCGGGAATTTTATAAACGGTATAAAGAAGCCGTAGCAAATAAACGCGGCGTAAACAAACGGCAACGCTATATACCATTTGATTTTTCCGAAATTTCTCGGCTTAAACGGGAACGCGTAAAGCGTTTCGTATAAAAGTAAAAGTAGCACGAACCCGTTTTTGCCGTAAAAAATCGAATTTAAAAATCTTAAAACGTTACCCTTAAAAATCATTCCCGGCAAAAAGAGTTAAGGCGTTAATGAAAAACTTACGCCTTGCGCGGGACACGGGAACGCTATCGCCCGCCACAGTTGCGCTTTGTTTGTCTATATTCGTGACGTAAGAAAGATTGACCAAAAAAGAATTGTCGCACCTTACGAAGCCGTCCTCTTTTAAAATTTCTTCGGTGTCTTTCATCGAACGCTTAAATTCGAGATTGCCTTGCTTTGTGTGAAGCGTAACGTATCGCCCGGTAACTTCCGCGTAAAAAATATCTTTTACGTTTACTTTTGCAACGCCCACGTCGGTTTTTACGCAAAGTTCACGCCCTTTGTGTTTTTTTGCCGACTGTACGGCGCGCACAAACTTCGTTTTAAACGCGTAATAGGAAACGGGCTTCACCAAAAAGTCGAACGCATTAACCTCGTAGCCCTTAACGGCGTACTTTTCAAGGTTAGTTACGAATATGAGCGGCACCGACTCGTCGAGCGTTCTCAGCCGCCTTGCCGTTTCCATGCCGGACATAAGCGGCATTCTTATATCCATAAAAATTATGTCATAGTCGGCGGTGTATTCGCTTATAAAGTCGATTCCCGTGCAGAACTTGATGATTGAAAACGCGGCGTTCTCCTCTTTTCCGAACTGCTCCACGTACCCGCACAAAGTATTCATGCTTTCGTTTTCGTCGTCGACAATCGCAATTTTCATGTTTTCCATGTTTTTCTCCGCTTTTTTCTCTCATTGTAACATGAAAGCCGTAAAAACGGTAGTATTATTACAAAATCGGTCGTTATTTTGTAAAATTCGGTAACTATCGATAGTAGTTGAGCCTTCTAAAAAGATAATACCCTTTCCGCGCTCTTGTCAATATTTTATGAAAAATTGTTATAGAGTCGCTTTGCAACATATATTTCAACTTTCAACTCTAATATGTGCCGGTATATGCCCTAAAAATTGTTACACAACTATTTGAGGGCGGAGATTGGTGCATAGA
>CAKQSU010000317.1 GCA_934273135.1 uncultured Clostridia bacterium | reverse complement strand
CTATCAAAGCAAAGTTTTCGTCGTCTGGGTCTATCGCAAAATGTTCTTTTGCGCCGTCGTAAGGATATCCCGTCTGTGCGCCGTCGCCTAAAATCGCCTTTGTTTCGGGCAAAATTTTAATAAAAACGGTATCGTCGCAAACGAGCAGAATAGGCTTTTCGTCGACGTAAACCATATATTCGCCGAACATTTTTTTGCAATCGACTTTCCCGTCCGTCCCGACTTTTTCCAAAACGTATTCGATAAACTCCCTTGAAGTCGCCATTATTTTCTCTCCTTGGTTTTCTCTTCCCCGCGAAGATACCCTATGACTTCAACTTCGAACTTGTATTCTTCGTTAAACCACTTTTTCATTTTGTTTTCCTTTAATTCTTAAAAACCTGCCTATAAGTCGATTATCGCAATATTTTCGCGTTTTAGGCGCGAAGTTCGTTTATGAGTTTCACGCCTAATACGATTGCGGGAATGCGATAGTCGGGTGCAAAGTCAGGCAAGCCCCGCTTTTTTTAATTCTTTTGCCAATCTGTTTACGGCTGTTTTCAGAATAAATTCCGTATGTCTGCCGGAGGATATAAAGCAATAAATTTCATGATATACCGCGTAAAAAGCACACTTCAAATCAACGTTCTTTGAGACGGCACATTTTGCTTTATATGTGTCATAGAGATTGAAAAAATCGCCCGTGAGATTCCTTAGTTGAAACAGCTCGAATTCCTTATCAGCCCATTTACAATCCAACGGGTCGATAATCGCGGTGATATTCAAATCGCCGTCGCTCATGATATTCATTACGTTTAAGTCGCCGTGAATAAGCGAAGCTTGCTTTATAGGCTCGCAAAAAATTCGGTCGAAATTTTTCCATGCAATCTGCATCGTTCTGATAGTTTTATCGTTGATTTTACCGTCCTTGTTCATTCGAACGGCAGTATCGAGAATATCCTTGGCGAAAGGCTTATAAAAATCTAACCAATTATCATATTCGGGATTAGAAAGAGAGCCGAATTTCTCGTTCGTTATGCTATGCCAATGCGCCAAAGCCTTGACGACGTTATCGGCAAACCGTTGTTTTTTTCGCTTGCTTTTAAACAGTTTTCTGAAATCGGTAAAGCAATCCGTACCCGACACATACTCCTCGACGATAAAATCCATAGGAACATCGTCGTTCGCGTCGAAGGTAAAATACACGATAGGAACGTGTATCAAAGTGCTTTCTCCAAGGACTTTTAATGCGTTCGCCTCGCCCTTATGCATGCCGCCCGTACGGCAAGCCTTGACTATGAGTTTGTGTGGAAAAACGGGGATTTCGACTTTATAAACATAACCGAAAGAACCGCCGCCGACATATTTAACGCTTGACGCGTCGCAAGCATAATGCTCGGTTATAACGGTTTTTACAAAATTCTTTGTCTGTTCCTTTGTGTATTTTCTGATTGTTTTTTGTTCCATAAATTTTTCCCTATAGACCCGTTTATAATGTAATTTTATCATACTCCGGCAGATAAATCAAGCGTCTTCTCCCGAACTTTACAATAAGTCCGTTGCCAAACGATTGTCTGAAATCCGTTTCTCGTTGTAGGTCTGATAACCGACACGCCGCTCGTTTTTGATTTTCAAAAACGTTTAATGCTTTACTTCATTACGGCATTAGTTTTGTTTAAAGCCGTTTGAAAAGCTACTTTTACACTTTTAAAATAAAAACTTTTAAAAACGCGCCGTAAAATCTTGCAAAAGTAATCGATATGTGATAAAATAGCTAAGCAAATGAAGATACGGAGAGTTATCGAAGTGGTCACAACGAGCCGCACTCGAAATGCGGTATACCGTTATGGTATCAAGAGTTCGAATCTCTTACTCTCCGCCAACGCCTAAAAATCCCGCATAAAATGCGGGATTTTTTGTGCGTTGGCGGAGAGTAACGATAGAACTCTTTAGTTCGCGTGTCGGCGGAACGCCGACATACGCCGAGGGGCTCCCACGCTCGCGCGGGAAACGGCGTTATCTCTTACTCTCTTTCCTACAAAACTATTACCC
>CAKQSU010000316.1 GCA_934273135.1 uncultured Clostridia bacterium | reverse complement strand
GCACAAAGCGCGATAGAAGCATCGGTCAAAGGCGCAAAAATTGTCTATATCCCCAAACCCGTAAAGTTTTCAAATAAGAGTAAATTTAATTGCAAAAAAATCAAAAATAGGGTAAAATAGATATACTAAGATTGAAAATATCAAGAGGAGGTATGTTATTATGTTCAGATTAAAAGAAATGCGCCTTGCCGCAGGGCTTAAAAGAAGCGAACTTGCGAAGAATCTCCGAATAAACCAGAATACGCTTGCGAACTACGAAAACGAAACAAGAGAGGCTCCTTATGCGACTCTTATTCGTCTGGCTGATTATTTCGACGAGAGCGTCGATTATCTTCTCGGCGCGGACATGAAAGATTCCGCCGCTTCCGATTCCGTCGTTCCGCTTAAGTCCTACGTTCTTTCCAAGCAGGAAAAGGCTTTGATAGATACGTACAGAAGCCTTAACGCTAAGGGTAAAGGTCGTATCTCGGAATATGCGGGAATGCTTAAAAACAGCGATGCTTTCGGCGAAAGCACACCCGTAGAAGACAATTCGCCCGAACTTTAAGAATATAAGTTTTTTTACGCCGACGGCTTGTTCCGTCGGCTTCTTTATTATAGGAAACGTTAAAAAATTTTCGGCAGTCTTAAAAATCGTTTCTCGCAATTTTTCCGCGCCGCAATCGACTTACGGGGCGTTAAAGCACGTGGCAGATAAACGAAGCAAAGACCACCGATAAAAAGGATGAAACGAGGCAAATTACGGGCGGAGACAGCGGCGATTTTTTACCGATTGCCGAGTAGTAGACGGCGGAAACGTAAAAGATTGTTTCACCCGAGCCGTAAACCACGCTTGCTACACGACCTATGTAGCTGTCCGCGCCGTAAAGCTTGAAAAGTGAGTCGAGTACGCTCAGGCTCCCCGTGCCGGAAAAGGGCTTTATTATAACGAGCGGACCTATTTCTTCGGGGATTCCCAAAAAGGAAAAAACGGGCGATAAAACGCGGAAAAGAAGAACGTTAAGCCCGCTTGCTTCCATCAGGGCGGAAGTGACGAGCATTGCGCAAATGTAGGGCAATAGGTCGATTAAAAGCGGTATCGCGCGTTTTGAACCGTCTATAAAGGCGTTGAAAACGGGTACTTTTTTAATCGCCGCGTAAATAAAGAGGAGGGCGACGAGAACGGGTATTATATAGACGGAAAAATTCATTTTCTTATAAAAATTTTAGTGAGCAGTATTCCCGAGAAAAGAGAAACGAGAGAGGAAAGAACGGTCGGCAAAACGATATCCCCCGGGGAAAGAGAACCGTTTGCGAGCCGCAAAGATATTACCGAAGTCGGAATGATTTGCAGCGATGACGCGGCGATGACCGTCAAGAGCGCGCAAGCGGCGCGGTTGTTTAAGGCGTCGAGCTTTTTTATCGCCGAAATCCCGTGCGGAGTGGCAATGCCGCCCAAGCCCAAAAGGTTTGCGGAAAGGTTGATTGCGATGTCTTTTTCAGCTTTGCCGACTTCGCCGAACAAAAGTCTGACGGGCTTTTTTAGAAGTTTGGCGAGCTTTCCCGTCAGCCCGGTGTTTTCCGCGACTCCGAAAATACCCAGCCACAAAAGATAGACCGCGGCAAGGGAAAAAGCAAGCTTTAAGCTTTCAGTCGCGCCCGAAAAAAGCGCGGGGAGAAACGCCGAGGGATTTGTGAGTATCAGAGTTATGCCCGAAAGAACAATGACGAAAAGAAAAATAACGTTCATGGCATATAATTATGTATGAAAAACGCGCGTTATGTTTTACAATATTTAAAAAAAATGCTAAAATAATAAAAGGATTTCATTTCTTATCTACTCAATACCTAAAAGGCGGCTTTTTCGCTCTTTTTCGTGACCGCTCGGGCGCAGTACGTCCAGTACAGCATCCCTCACGTTCACAAAAAATCATCAAAAAATACGCTCTTTTAGGTGCTTCGCATTTTTGCGGATAAAAATATTTAATAATAACGACCGATTTGTTGCCACAAAAATATTGAGTAGATGAAAAAATGCACTCCTTAACAACATAGAAAC
>CAKQSU010000315.1 GCA_934273135.1 uncultured Clostridia bacterium | reverse complement strand
AAAAAGTCTTTTCTCCAAAAAAGTTCCTCTCCGCTTATCCGATTCGATAACGATTGCCGTTGCCGTTTTGTTCATCGATTCGCGTTCAAACATGTCCTGCAAAAGCGCGATATTTCGACCTATTGCCTTTCTTTCCGCTTCGATGCCGTAATTCTCGTATAACTTCTTTATTATGTCCTCTTGCGTGAGCGGATGATTTACATCGCTGTAATACTCTAAAATCTGCATAATGCGTACAATCAGCATTTTTTTTGCTTCCAAACTATCCGTCATATCAAAACTCCGCGTTAAAACTATTTTTATTTTATCATACATTAAGAAAAACTTCAACAAATTAGGCACCGAAAACGGGACGTGTTAAGTATAGACGTTCAACGGTCAAACCGTGTTTTAAAAAAATTATAGGGATTGCAATCCCTATCGATTTTTCCGCTAAATTGTCCTCGTTTTTCCCGGTTTAGTGAATATTTAAAAACTTTTCAAAAAGAAAGCTTAGAAATTATTCAAGATAAATAAAAACAAATCTTAACGCAAAACTACCCGCGGCGGAAATTTTCCGCCGCGGGTATAGTTTTCAAATATGCTTTTCAAACTTGTCGATAAAAAATTATTTTTTGCGCTCGATAAGTCCAAGTTCGGACATAAGACGAGCGGAACGCTCCACCTTTTCTGAATCCATATTCGCTGTGACCTTGATTTCGTTGACGCTCCTTTTCAGTCTTAATCTCTGAAATACAAATCTCTCGTGTATACTTTTTCGCGCACGTCGTCCAAGCAAGAATCGTAACGGTTTGCAATGATTACGTCACACATACTCTTAAACTGCCCGAGGTCGTGAATCACCTTGTTTTCAAAAAACGTATCTTCCTGCAACGTCGGCTCGTAAACAACAATTTCCGCGCCTTTCGCCCTCATTCTCTTCATTACGCCTTGTATCGACGACTGCCGAAAATTATCCGAATTACTCTTCATTGTAAGGCGGTAAACGCCGATGACAACTTTTTTACCGGGAATTCCGTTTTCGCCGTATTCCCTGTTTTTCCCATAGAAGCCCGCTTTTTCAAGCACCTCTTCCGCAATAAAATCCTTCCTCGTTCTGTTCGATTCCACAATTGCGGAAATCAAATTTTCGGGAACGTCCTCGAAGTTTGCGCGAAGTTGCTTCGTGTCCTTTGGCAAGCAATACCCGCCGTATCCGAACGAAGGGTTGTTATAATGAGAACCGATACGCGGGTCGAGGCAAACACCGTCAATGATAGACTTCGTATTCAGCCCTTTTGATTCCGCATAAGTATCAAGCTCGTTAAAATACGCCACCCGAAGCGCGAGATAGGTATTCGCGAAAAGTTTTACCGCTTCCGCCTCGGTCGTATCCATAAACAGCGTAGCGATGTTTTCCTTTATCGCGCCTTGCTGCAATAATTCGGCAAATTTACGCGCCATCGCCTCGACTTTTTCGTTCCCTTTCGGGCAACCGACAATAATCCGACTCGGATAAAGATTGTCGTATAAAGCCTTGGATTCGCGCAGAAACTCGGGGCTGAAAATAATATTTTCGGTGTGATATTTTTCTCTTACGCTCTTTGTGTAACCTACGGGAATCGTCGACTTAATCACCATTATGGCGTCTTTGTTTACCGAAAGGACAAGCTCAATCACCTGTTCCACGTATCTCGTATCAAAAAAATTCTTTTTCGGGTCGTAGTTCGTAGGCGCGGCAATTATGACAAGCTCGGCTTCTTTATAAGCCTTTGCGCCGTCTAAAGTCGCAACCAAATTCAAATCCTTTTCGGCAAGATATTTCTCTATGTATTCGTCCTGAATCGGGCTGATGCGCTTATTGATTTTATCCACCTTTTCGGGAATAACGTCCACCGCCGTTACTTCGTTGTGTTGCGCAAGAAGCACCGCCAGTGACAAACCTACATATCCCGTTCCCGCTACCGCTATTTTCATTTTTCTATTTTTCCTTGCTTTCTTCTTATTATTTTTTTTAAAAAATCAAACATAAACCTATCTCTTATTACTAACAAAAAAATTATATAAACGGCTATTC
>CAKQSU010000314.1 GCA_934273135.1 uncultured Clostridia bacterium | reverse complement strand
GGCTTTTCTACGCGGAGATTTAAATTAAACATCGCCTTGCATTTTCGGGCGTATATTACGCTTAACCGCGAAAAAAAGGATAAAAGCAACGGTTAAACGTAATCTACGCCTGAAAAACAGACGGGATTCGGGCTTTTATCGGTCAACGGTAAACGCTTTAAATCATAAAAATAAAAAGAAGCTTCCACGATTTAAACCGTTTTCATTGACCGATGAACCCGCAATAAAAACAACGCATTAACATGAAAAACGACGCAAGATTGAGTTTAAACGCTTGCAAAAACAGATATTAGCTGATATAATTACGGTGGAGAGATTCACCGTAATTTTTTTAATAAAAACATGGGGGAAAAATGAAAACAACGGAAAAACAGGTTCGGAACGAAATAAAAGCCTTAAAAAACGTTTTTTCCGCCGTAAGGCTCTTATCTATGGGCGAAGTGGGCGCAAGGGTTAAAAATTGCGAAAACAAGCGCATCGACGGCAATTGTTACGACGTGTGGAACAGAACCGAGGCTTGCAACAACTGCATAAGTTATCGCGCGCTTACCGAAAAGAAGCAGTTTTCGAAGATAGAAAAGACCAAAGACGGAATTTTTCAGGTTATAGCAGACTATCGCGAAGTGGACGGAAAACCTTGCGTTCTGGAGATGATAAAGCCGTTTGACGAGAAAATCGCCTTAGATTACGGCGACGGCGACGGAAACGTCGAACCGCTTAAAGAGTATTTCGAAAAGACCTTTCACGACGTGCTTACGGGGACTTACAGCCGCCGTTATTACGAGGAATTCTGGGCGGATAAAGTTTTAGACGGCGGAATCGCCATGATAGACCTCGACGATTTCAAAATATACAACGACCTTTTCGGGCATTCGGTGGGAGACGAAGTGCTTAAAGCCGTTGCCGAAACGATTAAAAAATGCGTCCGCTCGACGGATAAGGTTATACGTATCGGCGGCGACGAGTTTTTGCTGGTAATCCCCGGCGCGCGCGAAGGGGGCTTTAAGAGGTTCCTCAAAGATATACGCGAAAGCGTGAGAGAAATCGTTTTCGACAATTATCCCGCAATCAAGCCGACCGTGAGCGTCGGCGGGGTGATCTGTTCGGGCGAAACGATAAAAAGCGCGTTGCGGAATGCCGACGAGTTTATGTACGAAGCAAAACGGCAGAAAGACAGCGTCGTTACGGCAAAACAAGGCGGGGCGAGGAAACGTTCTTCGCATAAAGAACGGGTGCTTGTCGTGGACGATTCGGATATAAACCGCGAAATTTTATCGGGCATACTGAAAAGCGAATACGATATAATCGAGGCGAAAAACGGCAAGGAAGCCCTTTTGCAAATAGAGAAGTACAGAGACGAATTAGCCGTTATCCTGCTCGACCTGATAATGCCCGTAATGAGCGGATTCGACGTGCTTGAATATATGAACGAAAGAGGCTATATAGCGAATATCCCCGTTATAACCATATCGGGCGACGATTCGGGGAAAACAGTGCGCGCAGCTTACGATAAAGGCGTATCCGATTATATAACCCGACCTTTCGACGCAAGGGTGGTTTACAGGCGTGTTTCCAACACCGTAAAAATTTATGCGAGGCAGAAAAAATACATTGCGGAAATTGCCGGACAGATAAGGGAAAAAGAGAAAAACCGCTCGATGATAATCGAAATTTTAAGCCACGTCATCGAACGCCCTTGCGACGGATTGGTTTCAAATCACGCTTCGCATATAACCGATTTTACGCGGCTCGTTTTAGAGAGGCTCGTTTGCAAAAGCAATGCTTACGGGCTTAGCGAAGGCGATATCGGGGTTATTTCCGCCGCGGCGGCTCTGCACGATATAGGTAAGGCGTTTATTCCTTCCGAAATCGTCAACAAAAAGGGGAGATTTACTCCCGAAGAGTTTGAAATAATGAAAAGGCACACCGTTTTAGGCGATGAAATACTTAAAGAGGTCAAGAACTTTTCGGAAGAACCGCTCATAAAATACGCGCGCGAAATTTGTCTTTATCATCACGAACGCTACGACGGCAAAGGATATCCGAAAGGGCTTAAGG
>CAKQSU010000313.1 GCA_934273135.1 uncultured Clostridia bacterium | reverse complement strand
ACGAAAATAAAAAACGATACGGACGAAGTGAAAACCTACTTCGCGCTGCGTACGTTCGAAACCAAAATCGTGAACGGCACGCCGTTCTTTTTGCTTAACGGCAAGCCGATATTTTTGAGTTGCGTACTCGACCAGGGGTATTTTGAAGGCGGAATTTTCTTGCCCGAAAACCCCGACGAATGGCAAAAAGATATTCTCAGAATGAAGTCGCTCGGTTTTAACTCCCTCAGAAAACACATAAAAATCGAGCCGGAAATTTTTTACGAGGCGTGCGACAGGCTCGGCATGCTCGTCTTACAGGACATGGTGAACAGCGGCTCGTATAAGTATTTTCGGCAGACGGTTTTGCCCACGATAGGCTTAAAGTTCGGGCTTGACAAACGAATTTTTGCCACCAAGCGGCGCAAATTCTTTATAGAGCATACGCTTGAAACGGTTAAAACGCTTTATAATCACCCGTCCGTCGTCGGTTGGACGATTTTCAACGAGGGCTGGGGTCAGTTCAATTCCGACAAGATTTATTCGCTTGTAAAAGCCGCCGACCCGACAAGGTTCGTAGACTCGACGAGCGGTTGGTTTGCCCGCAAAAAAAGCGACGTTAAAAGCGAACACATTTACTTCCATAACCGCCTTTTAAAGGGCAACGGCAAACAAGTTTTGTTTTTGAGCGAATGCGGCGGGTACGGACGAGCCGTAAAAGGACACCTTTTTGCCGAAAAGCTTTACGGTTACGGCAAAACAGCCGCTTCTGCGGAGGAATTGACCGACAAATTCAAGCTTTTAATAGACGAAATGATTATCCCGTCGCTTAAAAACGGGCTTTGCGGGTTCGTGTACACACAGCTTAGCGACGTGGAGGACGAAATAAACGGCTTGTACACCTACGACAGACAAGTTTTAAAGGTGGACGGTAAGCGCGTTAAAGGCTTAATAGACAAAGTAAACGAGCTGTTCAAAGAGCTTCATTCAAACAGATAACCGCTTAAACCGCGGGCGCAAGAAAATTCTCGCGCCCGCGGTTTTGTTTTTCGGCAATGCCGTTATATAAAAATACTTATTGAGAATTTTTGTAGAATTCTACGTTTTTTCTAAGTGCGTTTTTTTATACGTAAAAGGCTACCGCAAGCAGCTTTTTAACTTGCGACAGCCTTTTTCTTGTTCTCTGTTAAGTTTTTATGATTACTTTTTCGTTTTTTCGTCCGCGGTTTGATCCGCGCCGTGTTCGACAAAACGATTAAGCCAGCTTAAATCAAGCTTCCACTCGCTCACCTTGTTGCGGCGTTGATGCAATCTGTTCGCTTCGCCGAGCGCATGGACGTAATCCATATATTTGCAACCGTTGACCTTGCAAAAATGAGTTATAGCTCTGTTGTCGTTGCCGACGAGTTGCGTCCGCCCGATATGGATAACCGAATGGCAATTATGGCATACGGCAACAACGTCTTCAAGCTTTTGAACATGCTTTTTTTCGTCGTAACTCCACCGTTCGTGCGCGTCGAGGCGTCTACAAACCTTGCCGCATATCATGCATTTTCCTTCCGCGCGGTCGTACGCGTCATGGCGGACGACTTCCCACATTTTAGGCTGCAAAATACTTCTTAAATTGGAATACCAGCAGCTGTCGGGGATAAGTTCGAAGTTAAGCTTAAATTGTTTATTTTGTTCTTTTTCTTTCATGGTTCGTTCTCTTCCGTTAATTATAGTCGATAAAACGCGCGTTTGTTTGCGGTCAAACGCGCGCCCTCACTTGCTTATATATTGTACCACAAACTTTAAAAAAACTCAAACAAATTTACTTGAAAGAATTGCTAAAAGCAAAAGAAAAAGGCTACCCCGCGTCCGGGATAACCTTTTAGTTTTGTTTTGTGAGCTAAGCTTACTTAATAATCTTAGCAACGACGCCGGAACCGACCGTTCTGCCGCCTTCACGAATAGCGAATCTCAAACCTTCTTCGATAGCGATAGGAGTGATAAGAGAAACGGTGATGGTAACGTGGTCGCCCGGCATTACCATTTCAACGCCTTCGGGAAGCGCGATGGTACCGGTAACGTCGGTCG
>CAKQSU010000312.1 GCA_934273135.1 uncultured Clostridia bacterium | reverse complement strand
GAGCATCGGTCAGTACGGCACAAAGACCGTTTCTCCGACGATTTGGGCTTGCACATGGAACGACGAACTTATCGAAGAACTCGGCAAATGCTATGCGGACGAATTCTTGCTCGGCGGCGCAGTCGGGATTTACGGACCGTCGATAAATATCAAGCGCACGGCTTTTAACGGCAGAAACGGCGAATATATTTCGGAAGACCCACTTTTGACCGGTAAAATCGCCGCGGCGTACGTAAGAGGTTATCAAGGCGAAGGCGGTTACGTTTACTTAAAGCATTACGCCGTTTACGGCTGTGCGGGCAATGCTTCGAGCATGGTTTGGGAAAACGAACAAGGCATACGCGAAATTTACACGCGCGCTTTCGAAATCGCCGTAAAAGAAGCCGACGCAAAGGGTATGATGGTTTCCTTCAACAAACTCGGCACTTCGCTCAACACTTGCAATTACGCGCTTTTAACGACCTTGCCGAGGAGCGAATGGGGCTTTATGGGCTGCTTCGTTTCCGACGGTATCTCCACTTCGAGCTGGGATTGCAACCTCGGCGTAAGAGCGGGGCTTGACCTAATCCTCGATTCGAGCTGGGACGCGCAGATGATTTCCTGGGCGGACGCAACCGTAGATTCAAGCGTAACGAAGAGCGTTTACGGACAGAACGTGTTGAGAGAATCGGCAAAGAGGCTTATTTATAGATACGCAAACTCCGCCGCGGTTACCGCGATAAGAGACTTTACGCCGACATGGATAATACTTGTAGTCGCTTTGGAAGTAGTGTTTGCGGCAGCAATCGCCGCGTGCGCGATTTTCCTTATCAAGCCTGCGTTTTTAATGAAAAAATAAAATTTTAAGAGGTGAAAGATGAAAATTTTAAAAAAGGCGTTAAGTCTTTTAATCGCCGTTATATCGTGCTTTACGCTTTTAACCGCTTGCTCGGGCGGCGGCAACGATAATAAGGCTACCGAAGCTAAGTTCGAAAGTTCTGACTCAAAATACGAGCTTACGCTAAACGACAAGGGCAAGGCTTACGTCACTAAAAAGGGTGAAACCGAAAAGCTTATGTCGGGTACTTGCAACGTTCGTGAGGAGAACAGCGCGCTCACGCTCGTTTTTGACGGCGAAGCGGTTAAGATAACTAACGAACGCTACACCATAAGTTTTACGCTTAAAGACGAAACTAAGGGCGTAAACGCGTTCTTCCGTCTGCATAGGGGCAAAATGCTTAAAGGCTTAGGCGTAAACGGCGTTATTCTCGATACCGGTTCGGAGGACCCCGAAAATCCGTCTCAGGACGAGGCTCCGGGAACCGCTATGGGATTTTCTCTCGGAACGAGCTTCCTCGTATGGAATAGCGGCAAAATCGAAATAAAAATCATAAAAGTTCAGGCTAACTTTAATTATACGTTCGACAAAACGAACGGTTTGAAGTTCACCCCGACAGAATACCAGACGAGTACATTCGGCACTATCGAAGTCGAAAGCTTTACGGACGGCGAATACGTAGTTCATTTTAACATAAACGCAAGGCTTCCGTTCGGCTTGTCGGGAGATCAGAAAGCTAACATCAAAAAATCGGATTTGGAAGCCGCACTCGATTTCTGATAACGTTTAGTTTTCTTCATTCAAAACTTTTTTCCGCGCTTCTTTTTTAGGAGTGCGGAAAATTTTTGCGCTAAAATACGCTAATCTTAAACCGAACGTTGACAAGCAGTTAAAACTATGTTAAAATAAACGCAATGCACGTAAAAGTGTAAAAAATTTTCTTACTTAGGAGATAAAAGTATGAATGACAATTTCAAATCTCGCAAAAAAATGATTACTTGCCTTGGCATTATCGGCGCGGTGTTATTTGTAGTCGGCGGAATCATGATGCTCGTGCAGATGGCTACGACCGACGTTTTCCACACGACAGAAGCCCCCGTCGTGTTCTTGATAGGAATGTTTTCGGCTATTATAGGCTTTTCCTTTCTCATTTCGTTACCGGCTATGATAAAAAGCGAAAAGACGAGAAAACGCTATTACGAGATGAAAAACGAGATACTTGCCAAGCTAACGGACAAAGCT
>CAKQSU010000311.1 GCA_934273135.1 uncultured Clostridia bacterium | reverse complement strand
TCATATATAAATTGTCGCCTTCGATAAGATTATATTTGGCTGCGTCTTCACTGCTTACTGTTTGATTTACCACAAGAAAATGTTTTGTTCCGTTGTATTCGACCTCAAAATCCTTTATTTTGATTTCCCTCGGAACGATTGTCACGTCTACGTTTTCCATGTTAAGCGTGTAGTTGTCTTTGTCCGCGCCTTCCATCGTAACGCTTTGGACGGTTGCGTCGATGTTTTTGCTTGTCATCGTGATTGTCGCGGTGACCGCTTCGCCTGCGACTACGCCCGTAAGGGTTGCGGGCAAGGTTAAGGTGCCGTCATAGACTTTTTTTCCGGTTGCGGTAAGTACTTTCTTTGCGATTGCAAAGTCGAAAGTTTTTGTCGCGGCTTTCCACTCTGCCGTGGCTCCTACACCGACCTTTACGGTATATTCGCCGGCATTCTTCGGGGCGGTTGCAGTATATGTATTGTCGTCCGCGCCTTTTGCCTTGAACATTAACGTCACTTCGCCGTTGCCGTTGAACGAGATTTTGCCCGAAACGTCAACCGCACTTCCGTCGTAAGTTTTATCAAGCGTTTTGCCGTCTTGAAGTACGATTTCGTTGTCCTTTGCGCCAAGCGCGTTGATGTCCTCGGTATAACTATACCCGCAGTCTTTGCACGTGAATTTCTTTTTGCCGACCACGCCGTAGTCCGCCGCTTTCACGATTTCTTCCTTAAACTGATGCGGGAGTTTCTCCGACGTGTCGGTGTGCTTTTTCGTCATGCATTCGTGCCAATGCGTTGTTTCGTCAAACTTCCATTCTTCTGAAAATTTGTGCTTATTTTTGTTGCAGCCGGTAAACGCCGCAAACAACATCGACAGCGCGAAAACGACAGAAAGGATTGTAATGATTTGTTTCTTTTTCATTTTTTGTCTCCGTTTTTATTTTTTTTATGTTTTAGAGCGGGTTTTTACGCCCGCTCCGCCTTTATCGAAGGGGTTAATTTCCCGCTTCGATTTGCTCGAATTTTGCGTAAACGTACATATCTTTGTCTACCGTAAACGTATACGTCGCATCCGCCGATATGAGCGTTTCGCTCTGGTCGGAACTATTATACCACCCGACAAACCTGTAGCCTTGTTCCTTTGCTTCCGCCGTCAAAGTGATTTTCGTGCCTTTTACGACTTTTCTGCTTTCTGTAAACTCCACCTCGACCCCGTTTTCGATTATACGTCCCGCCTCGGTCGGATAAGCGAAGAAGGTACACATTTCCTTCTGCTCGAATTTTGCGTAAACGTACGTATCTTTGTCTACCGTAAACGTATGCGTCGCTTCCGCCGATATGAGCGTTTCGCTCTGGTCTTCGCCGTGGCGATACCACCCCTTAAAGTCGTATTCGTTTGAAGCAACCGCCGTCAAGGTGATTTTCGTTCCCTTTTCCACGGCTCTGCCGTTTCCGAACTCGATGTCTACCCCGTTTTCGGTTAATTTACCGGCTTCGGGCGAGGGTTGACACTGCGCAAGGAAGTTGAAGATTTCGGCAACTTTAACGGTAATCACGGCTTTTAATTCGGGGTTTGGAATATACGTATAAGTTATGGTGTAAACGCCCGTCTTGCTCGTGTCGAATCGCCCGTTCTCGTTGTATAAAATCGTGCTGTCTATTCTGTATTCCGCGCCTAAAATCAATTCCTGATACTCCTCTCCCGCTTTGCCGAGTACGGGCAACCTTTCCGGGTGAGCGTAGAACTCGCCGTTAAGCCTTACTAAGTACTCGGTCACGAGTTTTCCGTCGTTATCGACGTAGAAGCCGCAATCGGGATCGTCCGCCAATTTTATTTCGGTAACGTTAGCTCTGAACAACGCGGTCAAATGCAGATTGCCCGTTTGCTCGTTCACGACAAAGGTGTGCTTAGGCTGCGTCGAAAGTAATCCCTCCGCTGTATAACGATCGGCGGAAACAAACCAACCGACAAACCGATAGCCGGCTTTCGCTCCAACCTCTATCGTGACTTCGGTATTGAGCGGCAAATCTCCGCGGAAGAAGCCGTTTTCGGTGACATAAGTGAGGTCTTTAAACTCTCCGC
>CAKQSU010000310.1 GCA_934273135.1 uncultured Clostridia bacterium | reverse complement strand
GATGAGCACCATGTCGGTCTGCTCGTCGAGCGATGTCATGTTCCACTGCGCCTGCTTATCGGCGGGGCGCGTCCACTGCTCGTGGAAATCCCGCATGTGATAACAAATGTTGGGCTGATATTCAGGCAGGGCGATTGCGCGGTGCTGCTCGTACTGCGCGTCCATGTCGTACAGCTCAAAGCCGTGCTTATCTGCTATCATGCGTGCAATCGTGCTCTTGCCCGCGCACGCGTTGCCGCAGACGAAGTATACGTTTTTAAGGGCGTTTCGGATTACGTTATCCTGTATATTCATATATGATGCTCCTTTTTAAGTACAGCATACCAAGGGGCAGCACATACCGCCCCTTGAAAAAGTCCGCAATAAATCAATCAGCGGAGCTTTATGTTGTTGTACAGGAAACTGCACCACATATGCCTGCTCCTTACATTACGCCATGTGCTTCATGGTCAGGTCTACCATGTCCTCGATCGATACTACGTCGTGGCCGAATATGCCGGTGCGCAGCTTGCCGCACAGCGGCTTTGTCCATTCCTCGCTCAGCACGTTTTCGCCCTTCATCATGCCTATGATGGAGCCCACGGTCGCGCCGTTGCAGTCGGTGTCAAAGCCCTGATCCACCGCAAGGCATATTGCCTTGGCGCAGTCGTCGCCCGCAAACAGCAGGCACAGCGTCACTATCTCGGCGTTGGATATGGTGTGTACCCAGTCGTAGCCGTCGAACTCGTTGTACTTTTTGTGTATGCGCTCAAAGCACTCGTCCGCGCTCAAGCCCTGCGCGTGCCAGTCCAGCGCCTCGTTTATCGCCTCGGCCAGACGGCTGGCGGCGGGAATCTCGTTAAGGCCCGCGCGTATCACGTCCTCTACGTCGACGGATACGGCCGCGCGCGCCAGCATTGCCGCGTCGCCGTCGAACCACACGCGGCCGTTTTCGGCGCGCACCTGGTCGGCGCCCAGCGCGCGCAGCTCGCCGGCCACCAGTTTTTCCAGCCCCATCAGGCACGGGGCAACCATTGTAAAATTCATACTGTTTCCTTTGTATCGAAAAAGCGAAGCGCCGCGGCAACTTCGCTTCTGAATCCGAAAATTATTTTTGCTGATTGCCGCGCGAACGCGAATATCCGCTGCGCTTGCCTTCCGTCACGCGCTTTAAGTCGGACATTTTTTCGTCGCTCGTTTGCTTGAACTTCGCCATCATGTCCTCGAACGTGACCGGTTCGCTTTTCGGCTTCTGCCAATCCGCCACCGGGCGGCGGCCGCCGTGCATCGGCTTGCGCGCGGGTGCAGGCAAGGCCTGCTTGATCGACAGGCTGATTTTGCCGTCGTCGCCGATTTTCAGTACCTTGACTTTGACCTCCTGATTTTCCGTCAGGTGATCGCGGATTTCCTTCACGAACGTCGGCGCGACCTCCGAAATGTGAACCATGCCGGTTTTTCCGCCCGGCAGCTCCACAAATGCGCCAAATTTCGTGATTCCGGTTACTTTGCCCTCCAGAATTGACCCAACCTCAAACTGCATACAGACCCGATTGCCTCCTTAATTTTTTGAAAAAAACCAAATCAGTCTCCCGCGATATTGGCGTAAATCGTCTCGCCGGGGTAGACGTAATTCAGTGTCTCCCGCGCTATTTTTTCGATGTAGGTGCTCCAGTTGTCTTCCCCGATGAGCGATTGCAGTTCGGCGTTTTGGACGGTTTGCGCCGACAGCCTGGACTCCAGCGACTGAAGCTCTGCACGTTTGCCCGAAATCGTCAGCTGTTGATTGACAAACGCGACCAATACGTAGATAATCAGCGCCAAAAAAGACAAACGAAGCAACAGACTCTTTTTTTGCTTGGTTTTTTTGACAATTTGCAAGACCGATTTCATGGCGACTCCTTTCCCGAAAAATCGTGTGCCCTGTTTCCGCGAAAAGATTATGATATAGTTTAATTATACACTATATCCCCGGTATTTTGCAAGAGGTTTTCGGGTGGAAAATTTAATTTTTCTTCAATTTTTTTTGCAAATTTTTTGTGAATTGATGCATGGGGCAAATTCGGCGCACAAGCGCCCGGCAGATGCGGCGC
>CAKQSU010000309.1 GCA_934273135.1 uncultured Clostridia bacterium | reverse complement strand
GCATAGACGGGCTTGTCAATCTCTATTCGCCCATCTTCACAAACCCGTTCCTCGTCTGGTCGAAATACGAAAGCAAGTTTTTAAGAAAAAAGCTCAAAGTATCGTTTCAATTCCACCACGCGCAGCTCGACGGCGCAGAAGCCGTTTTGTTTTTGAAAAACTTGCAAAAAGTTCTTTCAAAAGCGGATAAAATATTTTAAAAGTCCGTCTATAAGTCGATTATCGAATGAAAACAACATTACAAAGATATAAAAAAACAACCGCGGGGGCGGTTGTTTTTTTTTCTGAAACAAAAAGGCTTATCCTCTCAAAAAGGCGTAAGCTTCCGCAAGGGAGAGAAAGCTTTTGTAACGGACGCGCTTGCCGTCCTTTTCATACGGAGCGATTAGGTCTAACGCGTAAGACCAATCGTCCGTCACCACAAGGTCGTCGGGGAGAATGAGCGCGTAATATTTTTTGCCGAGCCTATTAAGCACTTTTCTTATTTTCAGGCTTTGCCGCCTTTCGATGTCCTCTTTTTTTTGCCGCTTTCTTTCTTCGGCTTCGTAATGCATTCTCAAAAGAGCTTTTTTGTTGAGATTTTTTAACGACAGGGCGTTTATAATCTGATTGGCGTCGCCGCGAGTGAGAATGCCGAGCGGCGCAACCCTTTCAAACTCTTCTTTCGTAATCTTCGCTTTAACAAGATTCATTTGTTTTTCGCTTGCGGGGCGGTTGGACCAGGCGTAACCCTCTGCCAAATTCCAGAGCGATTTTTCGTCCGGGTAATGCGCGTCGATATAATAATACGCGCGGTCGAAAGCCTCGTTAAGCGGCAAATCCTCAACTACCTTCATTTTAAAGTCTTCCGCTTCCTCGTCGAAAGCGTAAATCATGAGCGAAGTTTTGCCTACTTCGTCCACGGCTTTTATGCCCACCCGGTCGCCGCATGCGAGCTGACAAACAAAATCGCCGTTAGGCTTTTTAGTCCAATTGACAAAGTGCGTATCGACGCCGTTCTGCTCGGCAAAAAGTTTGACCCTTTTGACGTTAAGCACCCAGTTTTCAGGGCAATCGACGAGCGAATCGACGGTGGACTCCATGTCGGTGAGCATGCCCTCGATTTGCCCGCGCTTATAAGTCGGCACTTCGTCCGCGTCGATACCCATAAGCGACGGCGCGGTGCCGATATCGATATCGCTCACGCCCACGCAGTCGATAAGCGTTAAAAAGTTTTTGCCTTCGGCTTTGCGCAACCCGCGCCCGACCATTTGCGCGTACAGACTCGGGTTTTTTGTCGGGCGCGCGATTATAACCGTTTCGATGAGCGGAAGATCCGTGCCTTCGGTAAAAACCATACAATTGACAAGGCATTTTATCTCTTTGTCGAGGTATTTTTTGATGATTTCGCTTCTGTCGCCGCTCTTGCCGCTAACTACCGCGGAACAAGGAATAAGTTTTGAAATGTTTTCGGCGTGAGAAACGGAAGCGGTGAAAATTATCGTTTGCCCGCGCGCGTACTTTTTGTAAATTTCTGCGACCTGAACGTTTGCCGGCTCGGTGTTTATCGCTTTGTCGAGGTCGGTCGGCACAAAATCGCCCATTCGCTTTTTTACGTTAGCAAGCGAATAGGAAACTTTAACGCGCAAGCAGTTTACGTCCGTTAAAAAACCTTGCTTTATTCCCCACTTAAGATTGCGCTCGAAAATTATTTTTTCAAAAACGTCGTCAAGGCGAATTTTGTCGCCGCGGTTGGGCGTTGCCGTAAAGCCGATATGAAGCCGCGGCTTAAAATACGAATATATCCTTTTATAGCTTTCGGCGGCAGCATGGTGCGCTTCGTCGGTGATTATCGTATCGAAGTCGTAAGGCGAAAACTTATCGAGCCTACGGATAAGGCTCTGCACGCTCGCAAGAACGACCTCTTCCCCATGCGAAGTTTCTTCAGCTTTTTCTATGCCGCATTTACAGTCGTAATACTTTATCGGCTGGCGGACAAGCTCGTCGCGATGGGATAAAACGAGAACGCGACCTTTGCGCTTTATATGCGAAAAGACTACGGTTTTACCAAGCCCCGTAGCCATCGAAACAAGTCCG
>CAKQSU010000308.1 GCA_934273135.1 uncultured Clostridia bacterium | reverse complement strand
CGGCATAGACGTTCAAAGTTCGCTCGAGGGGATAAACGGTTATGAAAAAGAATGAATTCGAAGCAAAATACGGCGCGCTCGTACTCATCGTGTCGCTCGTTTTAGTCGGTTGCGTCTTTTTGTCCGTGCTTTATTCCATGTTCATCGCTCAGGACGAGGCGAGTACCTATGAGGAAATGCAGCGGCTTATCGGGTACGTCAAAAGCCAATGCGTCCGCTATGACGACGTTTCCGCCGAAATCCGCACAAAAAGCCTTATTTCCATTATAGACAAGGCGAAGGATATTCGCCGCGACATCTCCAAGCTTCCCTCTTCCGGCGAGAGCGTGCTTGAGGATTACGTTTCCGACCAACGCCTTACCGGCATCATCGTAAAACCCGACTTAAACGACGATTATACCGAATCTTACGTTACGGACGACAAACCCGTTTCCGATTGGAACGAAGAAATTATAAAATTCTCCTCCGTCGTCGACGTTTATGAAAAATCTTACGCTCAACGCATTATCGACGGCAAGTATTATTACGATTACGCGGTAATTTCCGACGGCAAAAAGGGCGTTATACTTTGTTATCTCGCGCAGCTTATTACTTCCGCGGACGGAACGCTTCTGAGCGTTTCCACGCTTTTAGAGGGCTTTGACATATCGAAGATAACGATAATCGTCACGAACGGCAAAAGCGTAGTCGCTTCAAACGACACCTCTTTCGAAAATAAGTCCATTTCCGAAGTTGAGGCGGTGGGCGTAATAAACGCAACTAAGCAAACGAACAGTCTCGTTAAAATTTCTTTGAGCGATTCTTCCGTCTGTTACGGCGACAAGGGCGCGGTCAAAAACTTTTTCGTTTACACTCTTCTCGATAGGGACGACGTTTTTAAGGACGCGTCCGTCAAAACGTTATACTTTGTAATAGTTTATATAGTCATCGCCGCGTGCGTTATGATAGCTTTCAATATCGTAAGAAACATCAGGGTAAAGCATCGTGAAAAAAGCGAAGCCGTATACAGAATGAAGCTTGACCGCCTTGCGACGGAAGCCATACGCGCCAACGAAGCCAAAAGCGACTTTTTGCGGCGAATGAGCCACGATATACGCACGCCTATAAACGGCATACAGGGCATGGTCAGAATAGGCGAGTATTACGCGAGCGACCTTGAAAAACAAGCCGAATGTCGCAAAAAAATAATGAACGCAAGCACGTATCTTCTCGAACTCGTCAACGACGTGCTTGACATGAGCAAACTCGATCGAAACGAAGTTACATGGAGCGAAGAAAACTTCGATATAACAAAAGTCGTCGACGAAATCGTTTCCATTCTTTCCGTTCAGGCTTCCGAACACGGAATGACCCTCGAATACGAAAGCGCGGTTTCGCACCGCAGTCTGTACGGCGGGGCGGTCCCCCTTAAGCGCATATGCGCAAACATCGTCGGCAACGCCATAAAGTACAACAAGCCTAACGGCAAAATACGGTTTTTACTGACGGAAACTTCCTGCGACGGCAAAAAAGCAAACTTTAAGATAGTTTGCTCGGATACGGGCGTAGGCATGAGCGAAGAATTCCAAAAAATCATGTACGAGCCTTTCGCTCAGGAATACCCCGACAAAAACTCTCACGGCGGCACGGGGCTCGGTCTTGCCATCGTCAAAAAAACGATTGATATCTTAGGCGGCTCGATATCCGTTAAAAGCGGTCGCGGCGAGGGAACGGAGTTTACGATTAACCTTTCGTTTGCGCTCGGCGATGCCTTTTCGGACGGTAAAAACCGTTCGGAGCAAAAAGCGGGCAAGCGGCTTTCGGGGCTTACCGTTCTTCTCGTCGAAGACAACGAACTCAACGCCGAAATCTCGCAGTTTATCCTTGAAACGAACGGCGCAAAGGTTATAAAAGCCGACGACGGCAAAAAAGCCTTGGATATATTCTCGTCGTCCGCCCCGGGCGAAATAAGCCTGATACTTATGGACGTTATGATGCCCGTCATGGACGGAATATCCGCAACGCGCGCCATCAGGCTTCTCGAACGCGCGGACGCAAGCAAAATTCCGATTATCGCAATGACCGCCAACACCTATCGCGACGACG
>CAKQSU010000307.1 GCA_934273135.1 uncultured Clostridia bacterium | reverse complement strand
AGCGATGGATATAATTTGGCTTTGTTTGATCCGGACTTGTTTGAGTGTGTGGAGACGAAAGTTTATGGAATAGATACGATTGATTATAGAAAGCATGTTATATAATGATTTTTTTGGGGGAGTTGTGATATTAATTTTAGTGTAAAATGAGTTTGGGGTATGAGGTGAACTGGTGAAAAAGAATAAAAAGAAAAAAGAAGAGCGCATAGAAGAAAATGTAAAACAGAAATATCCATTTGCAGATGAGATGCTAACAACGATAAGACAGGAATATGAAACAGAAAATGACAGAAAAAAAACGCTTGATACAAAAGCATCTACTTTTATTACTGTTAATATTGCATTACTAACCATATTTATTCCGCTAATTCCATTTATGAAGTTGCAATCTTTTTTTGACGAATCGAGTGGCATTGAAAAGTCAGTTGCAATTATCGGATTAATTATGTTAGGAGTAAGTATTGTTCTTCTTTTAGCTTCGTTTGTTATACTAGTATATGCTGCTGGGATATCAGGATATAGGAGAGTTCAATTGGATTCAATATTGAATCTTTCTTCAAATGAAGAACAGAGAGATGTATCTTGTGTGAAGCAAACACTTGTGGCCCATTATCATCAAATATTAAGAGGAACAATTGATGATGAAGGTAATTATAAAATTAACACTGGCAGAGCTGATAAAATACAGTTAGGAATTATTTTAATGGTAATTGGATATGTGGTATTGTTTATATCAACAATTGTTCTAAGAATTACTGTTGTTTAAGGAGAAAATTTATGGCTGACAAATTAGAAGATTTATTAAAAAACGCAGTGCAAGGTAAACCATATAGTGGTGAGAGTAATTCAAATAAGGCGGATATTCAGATGGATAAACCAATGACGTTGAAACATTCTCTGGATGGTGCTTTAGGTAAACCGATGATTTGTAATGAAGGTACAGATATCAATAACATGAACAGTGATTAAGACAATGATCAAGAATGAGATATCCTTTTGAGTGGAAATTTTGAATATGCCATGCCCTTTGAATGAGGCAAGGCATATCTGTTAAAACACATCCAAACTATCCTCCGCATCCACCCATGCCTGCATCTCTCCATCGAGCACAAGCCGGGCATATTCCAGCGGATTATCAATCGCCAGAGCATTCAGGCACCGTTGGGAATTAGGAGTGGTCTGTATCCCAGATTCAGCCTGATTGCAATCAATCCGGAGGATGTAGCCGTTATAGTGGTTAATGTCGATGCTGTTATGCATCGGGTTATATTCTACGTGTATTAATTTCATTGCTATCAGTCCTTTCATTTGAATTGGAGGTAAAAAGCCCATGGGCTTATTTTGAACTTGAAAAACTTTTGAAATAGATAAAATGATCACAAACTGTACTATTTTATAAAATAAAACATTACTAATAATATTTAGAATAATACAAGTTGTGATATTAACAGTCGAGTTGCTACTATTATTGAGTAATTAACGCGTAGGCGATAAGCCGTGCAGAAATAAAGGGAAAAGTCCGATGCAAGTTTACTTGCATTCGGGCTTTTTTCTTTATTTCTATAGGGCGTGAGCCCGCGAGACAAACACGCGAAGCGTGGTTGTCATGCACGGCAGGGTGTAAAAAATGGATGTATTCTCATTTCATTCCAATCAAAGCATTTGTGCTTATAAGAATATTGGGGATAATTTTGGAAATAATCAAATATTACCCAAGAACAAGCTTCAATATTGGTCTGTTTTGGGTGAAAAATTGCGAATAAGAAAAATCCCCCAATTAAGTAGAAAAAAATAGAGAAACGAATGGGGACAATGATTTGAATTTGCAAAAATCACCCAATGACGGTAAAATATACAAAGAACGAATGGGGGGAAGATGTTGAAATCTCTCCCAATTCCCCAATTCCGGTGAAAACAGCGGAACAGATAGGAGGTGTCAGGCAGCATGAGCAAGGCAACGACAAAGTTTGCAATCGCATTTGCGTTTAAGGAGTTATTATTAGAAAAATCGATTGATAAAATAACAATCAATGACATTACGGAAAAGTGTGGGATAAACCGTCAGACTTTTTATTATCATTTTCATGA
>CAKQSU010000306.1 GCA_934273135.1 uncultured Clostridia bacterium | reverse complement strand
AGTTCGGCGTAAAGGTCTATAAAGTAATCGTCAGTCATACTCGCTATGTAGTCGGTTACGATAAGGTTGGGTTCGGTCTGCTC
The DNA here is from genome assembly GCA_934273135.1 of uncultured Clostridia bacterium. Classification (GTDB taxonomy): domain Bacteria; phylum Bacillota; class Clostridia; order Christensenellales; family Borkfalkiaceae; genus UBA4636. The sequence goes on along the minus strand of CAKQSU010000306.1, from coordinate 2,015 downwards.
GTAAAGGCTCCGTTTGTTACAATGCGCCGAGCAAACGTAAGCTATGTGGTGCCTATATATGAGCGAATTTTTATCCCCCGAGATAAGGTCGGATAAAAGCTTTTCGTAAAGCTTTTCCATCATCGGCTTTAAGTTTTGTTCCGTTTCCCCGCGCGCTTTTTCGGTTTTGTATATCTTTTCGTAATTTTCTTTCTTTGCCGTTTTTATTGCTTCAAAATATTCGTCGCTCAGCTTGATATACGGCTTGCCGTAGCTTTGCTCAACGAGGTTGACCGTCACGTTGTTTATTATTTCCGCATTGAATTTTCCGATAACAACGTCGCAAAAGTCGCTTTCCGAAGCCGTTTTCGTGAGATTTGCGTCGGCGCGGTCTTTGCCGAGGTAAGCTATAATATCGGAAATTCTCACTACGCAACCTTCGAGGGTGGCAGGCATAATGGTCTTTGCAAAGTCGGCGGACTTATAGCAATTTTCTATCATTTCATCGAAATCGTTAAAGCCGGAGAGGGCGGACGGCTTGTACAAGCTCAGTTCTCTTTCTCCGTTGTGGCAGGCTATGCCGTCGAGCGTTTGAAGAGTTACGTTGTAATCGAAAATTTTGTCGAGAACGCGCACCGATTGAATGTTGTGGTAAAAATGCCTGCCCGTTTTTGAAAAATAAATCTCGTCGAGAACGGATTCGCCGGCATGCCCGAAAGGCGTATGCCCTATGTCATGCCCTAACGCTATCGCTTCGATAAGCTCGCAGTTTAAGTTTAAAGCCTTTCCTATCGTGCGCGCAATGCGCGAAACAAGCTGAACATGTAGACTGCGCCTTGTCAAATCGTCGTTTTTATAAAGAGAAAACACCTGCGTTTTGTCCTGATAGCGCGCAAAATACGGGCAATGCGTAATCTTGTCCGCATCGCGAATAAAGTTCGAGCGCAAAACGGTCGGTTCGTCATGTCGGTCGCCGACTCTCCTCACGGCGTTTTCGTCCTTAAAAGCGTAAGGGTTTTCTCGCTTTGCTATTCTGTCTTCCGCGATTTTTTCGGAAATATTTTTGCTCAATGTCGTGTACATAATAATATTTTACCATGTAATTCGTAAATTTACAACAAGTTTAACCGATTAGATTGTCGTTAAAGCTCACTTTTTGAGCTAATGCCGAAAAACCGCTTGCAAAAAAACAAACTATGTGCTACAATCGAAAAGAAAAATGCAAAAAAAAGCGGAGGAAAAACAATGATTAAAAGAGAAGAACAAAAAGACCCTAAAAAAAGAATACTTTCCGTCTGTGTAAAAATGTTCATCGAAAAGGGGTTCAAGGAAACCACCATGCTCGATATTATCCGCGAAGCCGACGTCGCCGCGGGGACGTTTCAGAATATTTTTCGCACAAAGGACGGGGTTTTGTCCGCGCTCACGGAATTCATGTTCAAAAATCAGTTCGGCATAGCGCGCGGAATGTCCGAAAACGTAGAAAACCCCGCGTTCGTGTACGCCGCGGAAACGGCGATTCAGCTTGCGATAACGGAGCTTAACGAGAATATCCGCGAAATATATATCGAAGTCTACACTCAGCCCAAGCTTTACGAATACGTTTATGAAAACACTTCTACGGAAATCAGCAAATTTTTCGCAAAGTACAACCCCGATTGGAAGGAAAGCGACTTTTACGAATCCGCGCTTGGCTCGGGCGGCATGATGCGCGCGTTTATGACGAGAAAATGCGACAAGTATTTTACGCTCAAAAGAAAGATTGAAAGATTTTTGAATATGGCTTTCGACGTGTACCATGTGTCCAAAGAGGACAAAAAGGACGCGATAGCGCGTATCGCGGCGATGGATATAGTCGGGGCTTCCAACGCGGTTTTAAAGAAGCTTTACGCCGCGCTCGAAATGACTTTCGACTTCAAGTTTTCGCCCGAAGCATAAGCTTCTAAAAACCGAAAAGTAGGGCTATAAGTCGATTAACTGCATATTTTGCTTATAAAACGATATTAAAGGATAAGTTAAGACGGCTTATCCTTTTT
>CAKQSU010000305.1 GCA_934273135.1 uncultured Clostridia bacterium | reverse complement strand
CTCCAATCTTTTGTGCATTAAATATTCAGATAGATGCACAAAAATATACGTTTAAGCGAAAAAACACACAAAAAATCCTTTTCTTACAATTTTTTAGTGCATGAATGCATATATGAGTTGACTTTTTACGCGTAAACTACTATAATGCAAGTATAAAATGTGCATCTATCTGAATAATAGACGCACATTTTTCCCCTCTTTTTTTACAACATTTTGGATAATTTGTTCATCATTTCCGCCTTGTGTTCCCATAAGGAATGAGCATAGCGGTTGAGCGTGATTGTTGCATTTTTATGTCCGAGAATTTCCGACAGGGATTTTACATCCATTCCGCACTCTAAGGCGCGAGTGGCGAACGTATGACGGAGCGAATGAAACCCTTTATGCGACAAGCCGAGTTTTTTAAGCAATAATTCGAACGTTCGTTGATAACTGCGGATAAAAACAGGCTTTTCGCCGTCGGCAATCACGAATGCGCATTTGCTTTTCTTCTTTATTCCTTTCAGCATTTTTACGAGCATTTTCGACAGCGGAATTTGCCGCCTTGAATTCTCCGTTTTGGGTGTGTCGATAATTCTTAGGTGTTTACCGTTTTCGTTGCCGTCGCGGCAAGTTTTCGTAACGGATAAAATGCTTTTTTCAAGGTCAATGTCGTTCCACGTCAACGCAAGCAATTCGCCGATTCTTAGCCCCGTGTAAAGGCATAAAATAATCCCGCGATATTTATCCTTTTTAGCGGACAACGCTGCTTCTTCGATTTTCTTCTGTTCCCCAACCGAAAAACATTCGACTTGTTTTTCTCTTGGTTTGGGGCATTTTATTTTGTTCGCCGAATATTCGGGCAAGTAACCGACTAAATGTGCCGTTTTAAGCGAATTCCGAACAATAGACAATATCGTTTTTACGAAATTAGGGGACAAGCCTTTGCCCGTGCGTTTGTTTCCGTTCTCCGTTAAACCCGTAATAAATTTTTGTAAGACAAACGGCGTTAAATCCGTCAGCTTAAAGTTGCCTAAATATGGCAGAATATGTATCTGAGCCGCTCTCGAATACTGCTCGAAAGTTCGCTGTTTGCTTGACGGTTTTATGTAATGGGTCAGCCACTCTTTGAGCCAAATTTTGTATGTCATACAACACACTCCTGTTTTTTTCTCATTTTCCGTCAAAACAGCCCGTGGCGCAAACTTTTTTGTCTGTTTAAAAAAATTTTTTTAGAGAAATTTCAGAAATTATTCAATGTAGACAGCAAAAAAACACCCGCACGCCTATCGATAAGCGTGTGGGTGTTTTGCTTGAGATTATCCGGGAACAGCCTTGTTTTTTTTGAGAATGCGCATAGGCAAGCCGTTTGCAAACGTGCAGGAAAACGCGCATTGTTTCCTCGCTATGCCCTATGAAAAGTTCTTTTTAAGACGCCGAAAAAGCATCTATCATAGATAATTACGGGTTATAGATCGCGCTGTGCAACCGCAAAAGGTAATTCCACTTTAATTCGTCGAAGGCGCAACTCGAAACAAGTTCTTCGATATTGCCCACTCCTACGCTCTCTATCACGGTGCAGTTGACTTCCGTCCCGTTGCCCGCTGAAACAAAGCTATCGAACGCAACGGAGTTACGGAGCGAAGCAATCTTGTTTGCTTCGGCGGGGTACTTTGCGGCAAACTCCGAAAGCGTATATTCCTCATATTCGTCCGAGCCTTGCTTTTCGGCTTTTTCGTCAAGATATATCACGCATTTTGTGGTATACGTTATTCCTTGATTGTCTTTACCCACGGCGTAAACGATATAACGCGGCGTTTCCGCATACGGGATATAACTAAGATACAATCCCTTTTCCTTAAACAACGTAATATTGTTCACGCTGTATTCGAGGTCTCTGCAAAGCGTGGTCGAGTTTTCGATAGTCCCGTCGTTTTTGCCGACGAAGCCGCCGAGGCGAACGGATTCTTTAAGATACACGTTGTCGCCTTGCGAAAGCAGTATGGATACAGGTCTTTCGGCAAAGCAGTTTTTGATTTCGCCCGAGTTGTAACCGACGAACGAGCCTATATAACAGTTAAGACTTCTCGCGAGAGAAACGCTCACCGCGCTGAAATCGCT
>CAKQSU010000304.1 GCA_934273135.1 uncultured Clostridia bacterium | reverse complement strand
CGGCAAAGGAGGGGTGAATATGTCTACAATCAGAGTCGGTGAGAACGAATCTTTGGATAACGCTCTTCGTCGTTTTAAGAGAAAATGCTCTCGTGACGGCATTATCGGCGATCTCCGTCGTAAAGAATTTTACGAAAAGCCTGCGGTAAGGCGCAAAAAGAAGGCTGAAGCAGCCAGAAAAAGAAATTCAAAAATGTGATTTTTACACCCGCTTAAATTTTAAGCGGGCTTTTTCTTGCCGTTTGAAAAATTTGTCTTATTTTGACGAAAGGTGAAAGGTAAGTAAAAAACTTAATAAAAAATAGAAGAGGAACCGAAAATGAGAAAAGAGAAAACCGTTAAGGGGCTCGGCAGAGAGGCAAAAGAGCGTTTGAAAAACGGATTTTGGGAAAAGAACAAAGACGAAGTTATTACTAAAATGGACGAATACAAATTAAGCGGCGTGTCGTATAAGGAAGCTTTCGCTCTTTACGAAACGCGCAATCGGGAAGTCGCCGCCGCTTGCGGCGAAAACGAGAGTTTTTATCGCAAAGTCAAAAAAATTCTTGACGAAACGGGAGAAACAAGCGATATTCTCGACAGACTTATCGATAAAAAACAATTTGAAAATCTTTCTTACGAAGGCAAGCAAAAATACCTGCTCGGCTTATCGGAAAAGTACAGGGCTGCGCTCGCGCGGTATAAAAGGGAAGGTAACGTATAATATTTTTTTATTGCCGAAACCCGTCGGAAAAATTAAAAAATTAAAACGTTTTTGCAAGCGATTTTGTTTTGAAATTTACTCTTCGTATGATAAAATATAATAGAAGAATTAACTACAGAGGAAATCATGTCCGCAACCGATTATATAAACAAACTTAACGAAGAGCAGAAAGCTGCGGCGCTCGCAACGGAAGGTCCCGTTCTCGTGCTTGCGGGCGCGGGTAGCGGCAAAACGAGGGTTTTGACTTCGAGAATCGCTCATTTGGTCGAAGACCTCGGAGTGAAACCGAGAAACATTCTTGCGATAACGTTTACGAACAAAGCCGCAAACGAGATGAAAGAGCGGCTTTCCAAAATGATAGGCGAAGAAGCCGCGCAAAATATGTGGGTGTCCACGATACACAGCATGTGCGTGCGTATTCTGCGCGCGACGGTCGACAGAATCCCCGGGTATAACAAAAACTTTACGATTTACAGCGAAGTTGACAAAGAACGCGTATTGAAACGCATTATAACCGACCTTAAAATCGAGGGCGACAGCATATTAAAGAACGCTAAAACGTACATTTCCGAAGCCAAGAATAAGGACATAGGTCCGTCGAGAATGGAAACGGAGATAGGCATGAAGGACGCGAAGCTCTACGTCAGAATTTACGAGGCGTACGAGCAACTTTTGCTTGCTTCAAACGCCATGGATTTTGACGATCTAATCGTAAAAACACTTCATTTGCTCGAAGACGACGAGGAAGTAAGAAGTTATTACGCCGAAAAATTCAAGTATATTCATATAGACGAGTTTCAGGATACGAACTTTATTCAGTATCGTATAGCGAAGCTGCTTTCGTCTGCGCACGGAAATATTTTCGTTGTCGGGGACGACGATCAATCTATTTACGGTTGGCGAGGCGCGGAGATTAAAAACATTCTCGGCTTCGATAAGGATTTTGCGGGTGCAAAGGTTTTTAAGCTGCAACAAAATTACCGTTCCACAAAAAAGATTCTCGACCTTGCGAACACCATAATCGCAAACAATACCGTAAGAAGCAAAAAGGTGCTTTGGACCGAGAACGACGACGGAGCGAAAATAGAGTTCTTCCAGGCGGACAGCGAGGGCGAAGAAGCGGAGTATGCTTGCGCGCAGATTAAAAACCTTGTGGCGCGCGGTGCTTCTTACAAGGATTTTGCCGTGTTGATGCGTATAAACGCGCTGTCACGCTCGTACGAACAAGAATTCTTGAAATATAACGTGCCGTACAAAGTCTTCGGGGGCTTTAAGTTCTTTGAAAGAAAGGAAATCAAGGACTTGACGGCGTATCTGAGGATTTTGACTAACCCGCTCGACGACGAGGCGGTTTTGAGAATTATAAACACGCCTAAGCGCGGAATAGGCGAAAAGACGATAAC
>CAKQSU010000303.1 GCA_934273135.1 uncultured Clostridia bacterium | reverse complement strand
ATTAAGGACGACGTTCCCGCATATCTCAATTTCGCGCCTAATTTTTCCGATTCGCTCGACGCTAACTGTAAACTTAACGTTGATTTGTTCCTTGCAAAATTTTTGCTCGGCTTCAGGCTCGAAATGCCGTTTGAACCAAAAGTAAGCGTTCAGGTAGAAAATAAAAAAGTGACGGCGGAAGTAGACATAGATTTTTCGGACATAATGCGCCCGAAGGCGTTGAGCGTATACCTTGCCGAGGACGGACCGTATCCCGCGTACCGCGAATGGCGGACTATGCGACTTGTCAAAAGCAAAATCGAGGACAAAAAGTTTTTTGTGGGCGAGCTTTTCGGAAACAGTACGTTTATAAACTGCTTTTGCGTCGTCGAATACAAAAGCGGAATCACCGTCAGTTCGAAAATAGTATTTAAAAAGATACCGAAAATTAACGCAAGACAGGCTAACCTCGTTTATTCTTCGAGGGAAAAAACAAACGGTTTTGCCGTGTATTCGATGGAAAAATATGCTCTCGGCGGAGTGTTTTTCGACGGAGAGAATCCCGTTGAAAGCTTAATCGGCTCAAACGATATCTCGGGCGTTTGCTCTAAGTACGGGCTTGTGACTTACAGAATTAACCCGAGAATGGTGAGCCTGAGCGAACGTTCGCTTATAATGTTCGACGTGAACGTTAAGGAGTTTACGTCCCTTTCCGTTTCCGTTTTGGCGGGCAAAGAGGAAGATGTAAAGGAGTATTCCTTTGTCGTGGATTTACATCCCGGAGATATTTGGCAGAACGTTATAATAAAGTGTTCCGATTTTAAATCCGTCGAACGCCGAGGAATAAAAGATTATTCCGAGATTCTGGCGTTGAAAATAGACAGCGATTCAAAATGTATCGTCAACAACGTGGTCGTTTTGTAAAAAGAATATAGGAGCGTGGTTTTCGATATGGTTTTGCAAAAAAACATAAGGGAAAAAAGGCTTGACGAAATAAACGAAAAGTTTTCGTGGATGAATGTATTTGCGATAATTTTAGCCGTTTACCTTGTTCTGCTGTTTTTCAGAATGTTCGTTTACGCGCCCGTTCAGGTGGTTGGCAGGTCTATGATGCCGACGCTAAAAAGCGGCGATATGCTTTTCGCCGATAAAACTGCCGCGATAAGGCGAGGGGACGTGATTGTTTTCTCCGACGAATCGAAGGACAAAAGTTATATAAAACGTGTTATCGGAATAGCTGGCGACGAAATTATGATAAAGGGCGGTGTGGTGTATCGCTCCGAAAACGGCGGTGATTTTTATCCGCTGGAAGAAGAATACGTTTCCTCTCCGACCTTGTCCGAAAAAGTAAGATATTCCGTTCCCTCCGGCAGACTTTTTGTTCTTGGCGACAACAGAATCAATTCGAGCGACAGTAGGTACTCGACTATCGGCATGCCGAAAACCTCTTCTGTTTTAGGAGTTGTTCCCGAATGGGTGATAAACAGTAAAGATAACTTTTTGACCAAGCTGCTGACATATATTCTGTGACGCATAAAAACATTAAAAATCAAAGATAAAACCTATTAAAATAATGATTATTACGAATTTGTTTTTTATAGGCGGATTCGTGAAAATAAAAAAGAAAAATTATTAAGGAGCTATAAAAATGGCATTCAAAATTTCATCGGATTCAACTTGTGATTTATCCGAAAAGTTAGTTAAAGACAACGAGATAACGATTGTTCCGCTTACGATAATGCTTGGCGGAAAAGAATACCACGACAACGTAGACATTACCGCGGACGCGGTTATAGATTACGTCGAAAACGGCGGCGCGCTTCCGAAAACAGCCGCTGTTCCGACCGAAACTTATATCGAAATTTTCAAAAAGTTGACAGCGGACGGAAGCGAAGTTATCCACTTCGATATCTCGTCCAAGGATTCTTCTTGCTACGACCACGCGCTTGCGGCTTCTAAGGAAGTCCCCGGCGTTTACGTCGTCGATACTCTTCAACTTTCCTCGGGACAAGGCTTGCTCGTCATGAAGGCTGTAGACCTCAGAAAGGAAGGTAAGAGCGCAAAGGAAGCGTTCGATTGGATTGAAGAAAACAAGCTTAAAGCCTGTACTTCGTTTGTCGTAGACCGTCT
>CAKQSU010000302.1 GCA_934273135.1 uncultured Clostridia bacterium | reverse complement strand
GTTTATTCCTCCGTTTTTATCGACGCAAGCGACAAACGCAAGGCACAGCGACAACATAAGCGCAAGCGCAAAGAAAAGTAAAGTTTTTCTCTTCATCGATGTCTCCTTTATGTTTATAGAACACGACACGGACAAGCGGGTTTTTACGCCCGCTTATCCGTTATTTTGATCAGATAATAACTTTTAAGTTATTTTGCTACGATTTTGCCACCCAGCATATCATTAGATACGTTATTATCCAAAACTATGATAACTCTACCGTCGGAAGGAATTGCAAAACCACTTGCACTTGTTGTGCCTCCGGCTCTGATTTCTGTAATCGTGGCTTCGCCCACTTTTGTGCCGGCGCTGTTGTAAAGTATAACCGTTTGTCCGACCTTGAAGTATCCCTTTTCAACAGTCGCGTAAATCCTTTTTTCTGCCGCTTCTACGATTTGGATCGGACCGGAAGTGGACTTTTGGGTTGTAGAATACTCAACAACCGTAATCTCAACTGTCGTTACGTTGGGGAATTTGGGAACGATTTTGTAATTTTCCATAACAGGGTTCGTAATATTTCCTATCTTAAGGAAGAAACAATCCGTCGTTACTTTCTTTTTCTTGTCAGGGATAAAATAGAAAACACTGTTGTTTCCTTCTCTGGTTTCAAACCCTGCTTTTTCGTTGTCAAGCCAAAGTTCGATTCTCTGACCTTCGATAAGTTCATTTCCGTTTGTCTGGTTGAAAATCCTGAGTATAAACGTTTTGCCCCTATCATACGACGGATTGTTTTGGTTTTGACCGTAACCAAGTTCAAGCACGAACTCATACGGTTTAATTGTGAACGTTTTTACTTCGGAAACCACTGCTTCCCATTCGTCCGTTGCCGTGACGCCGATGCGGTATTCATACTCTCCCGCGTTCGTGAGAACGTTGGCGACGTTCAAATTTCTTCCCCATTCTCCGCCAACTTCACGGAACTCGACGTATTTTTCGCCGGACTCCGTAGCCGACGTGAAATTTTCTACGCCGTCAATTACAGTTGCGCCAAATTTATTAACGAGGTCATTAAAGGTGAAGTTCGTTACCTGCTTTCCGTCGTACATTTTACCATCAAAATTCCAAACGCTAATCTTTCTTGGTTTCGCCTTCATAGTGAATTTGACGAACGTGTCTCCGAAATTGTAGTTGTCGCCTTCCGCATATTTAATGTGCACTCGGAACGTGCCCGTTTTAAGTTGTATAACTTCTTCTTTTGTAAGGTTACGGCTCCAAACGCCACCTTCAAGTTCTTGTTCCCAGACGATAGTCTTTTCGCCGTAGCCGGTGCCGATTTCAACGTAATTTGTTGTGGGATCGGGAAGATTCGTCGCGCCCACGTAGAACCCTTTTTCAAATGCTGCCGCATTGCTGATTGTAAAGCCTTCGATGTCTGCTTTGATGATTGCCACGTTGACGTCTGCTCTTGCAAGGCTGTAATTGCCCGCGTCTTTTCCGGTGATTTCAAAGCTTTTAACTGCCGCGCCGACGTTGGCACTTTCCATTGTAACAGTAATTGTTGCTTCGTCGCCTAAAAGCAATTCGGCGGGCTCGCCCGTAAGAATATTTGAATTATCGTATGGATGCTCCCAGTCAACGCCGATTACCATGGGGGTGATTGCAAAGTCGAAAGTTTTTGTCGTGGCTTTCCACTCTGCCGTGGCTTCTACGCTTACCTTCACGGTATATTCGCCGGCTTTCTTCGGGGCGGTTGCAGTATATGTATTTTCGTCCGCGCCTTTTGCCTTGAACATAAATGCGGGTGCGCGATTGCCTTCGATTACGAAATCGTCTTTCGTAATCGAAATAACTTCTCCGTCGTATTCCTTGCCAAGCGTTTCACCGGCAACAAGTACGATTTCGTTGTCCTTCGCGCCAAGTGCGTCGATGGACTCTGTCTTTTCGTATCCGCATACCGTGCAGGTGAATTTTTTTTCGCCGACTACGCCGTAGTCCGCCGGTTTGATAACTACGCCTTCGTCAAAGGTATGCGCGGCGAAATCGCTCTTCATTACGTCATGTGTGGGAGCCGTTGCGTCACAGGTCGATTCGTGCCAGTGTCCCGACGCGTCTTTTTTCCATTCCTCGCCGTAAGTG
>CAKQSU010000301.1 GCA_934273135.1 uncultured Clostridia bacterium | reverse complement strand
CTGTAAATTACACCGGTACACCTAATTTTATATTAGGGCAGACGATTCTTTTTGACTCGTCAAAGCTTTCTTACGGAGTGGGAACATTAAGCCCGGAATGTTCAAAATTTGAATTTACGCTTACTTCATTTCAATCTCCCAGCCTTTCTGACCTTGATACATTGCAAACTTCTTTGAACAATGCTTACGGTAACGCTTCTGACGGACAGCCAAAGGTTTCTATTGTTAAGAGCGGTTTTAAGTCCGGAGAAGTTTTCAGCTTGGCTAAAATGTTTAAGTTTAACAGTAGTCTTTCTGAAAGTCAAATAACCGAAATAAAAAACGGCATTGCGTATAAACAAGCTTGGAACAAAATCTTAGATATGTTTAATGGTCCGATTAACCGTGTTAAATTTTTTTATGATTTAACTTATAACGGTAAGGTTGTAAGAACTGTTTCTGCCGACGTGCAAGCCAGGTTTAACATTTCAGCGGAAACGCCTTATGATCTCGTCACAAGCGTATCGCTTGCGGACAGTTCGATTATATTTGCATAACAACGGCATAAAAAATAACCGCTCCGGTGGTAAGGGAACGGTTAGAAAAACGGTCGACTGTACGTTATTTCGCGGGTTCACAGCTATAGCTTAACCCAGTCGCAGACCGACGCTTAAAGTCGACTATTACATTATAGCGAGGTACAAAAAATATGTCAAACGTTTATCAGCCAAAGCGCAAAGAATTGGCAAACGTGAAAGTTATGTCGAGCGGAGAGTTCGGCTCGAACCGAAAGAAGTATAAGTTTGTGGGTAGCGTTCAACGCGGTTATACCGCTTTCGTTACCACTCAGCGCAACAAAGAAACGGGCAAGTGCGCTTTTGTCGACGATACTTCCGCGCTTACGAAAAAGACTAAAAGCGATATCGTTAAGTTTTTCTCTAACAAGGATAACCAGCGTAAAGGCGTAGCGTACCTCGTAGTGGACAAGCAGAAAGCAAAGCGAGGTAAACGGACATGAAAGACAAAATAACGGCGGAAACGACTTGGAAAGAGTTTTTAGAAGATAACTTCGAAGAGCTTGTGAGCATGTCGCCGCTCTCAGACGTTGTTTGCGAATTATGCCCGTTTACGAGGCGTTGCGACGAAGAGATAGAAGCTTCGGACACCGATTGGTGGGTTACGCCGAAGTTCCGTTGCAAGGAAGGCTTGCAAGCCGTGCTTGGTTCGCCTATCGGCGACAAAGTGGACTTCGATTTGTTTGCGGCTACAATATTAAAAGTTCGCGAACCTTTAGGCGCGTTGTCACGCAACGGCTTAAAACACTTGAAAAAACAATAAAAATTGCTTGCTCCCAGGCTTATAGGGAAGAGGTAAACAAATGGCAAATAGCGGTAGATGTTCGGGAACGCCGAAGTCGAAAACGAAAAGTCCATATGTAAGAAGCAGCACTATTTGGAAAGGTGTTGGCGGAGGTTTTTCTTATCCCGGTGCGGCTAAGGTTTGTAAGGTCGGAAAGTATAGAGTTCTTGTTTCTCGCGCCGAAAACTTAGACCGTTACGGAAACCCCTTACATACGGCGACTTTACTCGGTAAAAACGGGACTTTGCTTAAGTCTTATAAAAGCAATGGTTCTGCTACCCTTGTAGTGTCTAATTGTTTGAAAAAAAACGGTATAGGCACAAAATTTAGCAAATGATTTTATGCGGCTTGCTAAGATAAAAAATAAGTACCTCTTTAAAGGCGATAAGCCCGAAGGTACTCATACATATGCAGTATATTACCACCGACCGACAAAGCGATACCGCGCGGTAGGTCTTACGCATTTATACGTTAAGGACGACAAACGATTTAAACAAGTCAAGAAAGGTAATATCCGCATTGAAAAGTTTAAAGAGTTTGATGTTCCTTCCGGTGTTCAGAATTACTACTACGATAAGACTGTAAACGGTTGGAAAATCGACTTAACGGACAAAAATGCCGTTACAAAGATTGAAAAGCGTTATTTATCAAGAACACAAAGCGAACGCATTAAAAACTTTGCTAAATTCGATTATAATTCCCCGAAATACAAAAAGAAATCCCGCAGGTAACTATATAACCATACGGGATAGAGAAAAGGTTTGTTGAGCCTTTTGCTCTCTGTGATTA
>CAKQSU010000300.1 GCA_934273135.1 uncultured Clostridia bacterium | reverse complement strand
GAGGCAGTGGGAATGCAGCTTCAAGAACTATATCCATATATACAGAAACATCAGCCGAATATCTGCCAGATCAGTGTACTTCAGAAAGGAAACGAAATCTACTCCGCCGAATGAAACGGGTATCAGCGAACAGACTGTGTTCATATCGCGACCGCCAGCCCGAAAGAGAAGCGGAGTGTTTGGAAAAGCTTCAAAACCATGTCCGGCTCTTTTTCAGCATGGTTCATAGTGGTGGTTTATGGAGAGGTGAAAAACGTGAATGAGTTAGATGAAAAATGGATCCTTTGTCCTGTCTGCGGCGCGAAAACACGGCTGCGGCTCCTGCAAAGGACGGTATTGCGGGACTTTCCCTTGTTTTGCCCGAAGTGTAAACAGGAGCGTATTATCAATGCGCAAAATTTTAGAATAGAGATCATTCATCAGCCAGACGCAAAGACGCAGTGCTGACCGCAATTTCTACGGTCATGTGCTGCGTTATTTTTTAGGAGGGAAATTATGGAGAAACCATTGATACAGAAGTTGGGACTGCTCGGCATTGTCAGCTTCCCTTCGTACACAGCGGTGGCGTTTGCGCCGTTGGCCTATCCCGGCTACAACTGGATGGCACAGGCGGTCAGTGATCTGAGCGCTGCCAACGCGCCGTCGCTGACAGTCTGGAATCAGCTCAGCGCCCTTTACAACGTGTGCGAGGTCGTATGTGTGACCGTCGTCTGCATCGGTATGGGAGGACAGAAAACCAAACTGCTTCGTTCCGGAGTCTATCTGTTTGCCGTGATGGAATGGATTTCAGCGGTCGGATATCGGATGTTTCCGCTAAGCGACAGCGGTTATGCCGGAACGTTTCAGGATGGAATGCACATGGTCGTCACCGCTTTGGTAGTGCTGCTGTCCATCGTATCGCTGACCATTATCATCGTTGCCGGGATCAAAAGCAAGAATTGCCGCTCTTATGGCATGTGCGCAGGAATTGCTCTCGGCATGATGCTCGTCGGCGCAATAGGTATGAAGCTTGTCCCAGACGATTATTTCGGCGTTGTGGAGCGTTTCAGTGTCTTTGCCGCGACAGGATTTAATGCCGTACTGGGCATTCATTTATTTTGTATGAAATTAGAAGAAAATAATCTTATGGAGGAGCATGAATTATGATGAAGGAGAATATTACAATTCGTTTGGAAACTAAAGAAGATTACAGAAACGTTGAAAACCTGACCCGTGAGGCGTTCTGGAATGTCTACCGTCCCGGCTGCATGGAGCACTATGTACTGCACTGCTATCGGGATGATCCGGCGTTCGTGCCGGAGTTGGACTTTGTGATGGAGCTGAACGGAGAGCTGATCGGGCAAGTTATATATGTGCGTTCGGAAATTGATTGCGACGACGGACGAAAGGTGCCGATTATGACTTTTGGGCCTATCGGTATTGCGCCAGCATACAAGCGTCAGGGCTACGGGAAGGTGCTGCTCGACTATTCCATGGAGAAAGCTAAGAAAATGGGTGCAGGGGCACTTGCCATCACCGGTAATATTCTGTTTTACGGCAAGTCCGGCTTTGTTCCGGCCAAAACAAAGGGGATCTGTTATGCGGATGATCCGGAGGCGAACTATTTTCTCATCAAGGAACTGACGTCCGGCTTTTTGAATGGTATTTCCGGCACCTACAAAGACCCGGAGGGCTATTTTGTCTGCGAAAAAAATCCGGAAGCTTTTGAACAATTTGAAGCCGCATTTCCGAAGAAGGAAAAGCTGAAGCTGCCGGGACAGCTGTTTTGAACAAGGAGGAATACGATTTGGGGTATTGAATAATGGCATCCAGTAAAGAGTATCTTCATTACATTTTGGAACAACTATCGGATTTGGGCGATGTTTCTTACCGCCCTATGATGGGAGAATTTATCCTCTATTATCACGGTAAAATCGTCGGCGGAATCTATGATGATCGGTTGCTTGTAAAGAAAACAAGATCCGCTTCGGAACTTATGCCTGCGGCAATTTGTGAGCTCCCGTATGAGGGAGCGAAAGAAATGCTGCTGGTGGATGAAGTTGACAGCAAAGCGTTTCTTACAGAGCTTTTTGAGGCAATGTACGATGAATTGCCCTCGCCAAAAGCAAAACGATAGAACAATGAAGCCGTATTTCCGAAAGGAGG